>JADZAS010000035.1 GCA_020852515.1 Phycisphaerales bacterium | reverse complement strand
CGAGGACCGCCGTCTGGAGGTGGTTCTGCTCGACGCGGATGGATTTGTAGTAGGTCTGGTGGTCGAGCCGGCCGGAGGCGTAGTTGTACCCGCTGGAGTTCCCGGCCGCGACGTTGAAGGGCATGTTGAGGCAACGCGCGATCTCGTTGAGGATCTCGCGTTTGAACTCGGCGTAGGTCGTCGCGGGCTGCTCGGCATGGACCTGGCCCAACTTCCAGCCGCCGGGCAGGACCGTGGCCAGACGCTTCTCGAGTTCGACGATGTCCATCGGTTCGAGGGATTCCGCTTCACCGTTGGGAGGGGCGTCGGTGTAGATGACGGCTGCGAAGTCCGCCGCAGTCTCGGCCGCGGCGATCACGGCGAGTGTGTAGCGCCGCAGTTGAGCGAACAACGGAAGCGCCGGTGTGATGTCCGGAATGCCGCGCCACTGGCCCGGCCGATCGACGCGGTAGTAGTGAACCACCGATGCGGCGGGCACGGTGTCGAACTCGCCCGAAAAGCCAAACATCCCGCCGTCACCGGGATGGCGGCGCAGCACGGTGTAGGCGACCGGATTGCCGAATGAGTCGAAGGTGATGCCGTCCGCCTCACCGATGCGAAGCAGTCGGCCCGGCGGACTCGTCACCTGGTCGGGTTCAACGAGCCGCAGATCGAGTTGGACCGGCGCCTCGACGGCCGGGTTGCTGGTGAGAATGCCGAATACCTCGCCGCTCTCGGCACGGGCCAGCCGCATGGTGCGCAACTTCTCGGGCAAGTCGATCGCCCGCGACCACTGCTCGAACGACCTTTCGATGATGTCGTTGGCCTTCGTGTCGCCGGTGAGCATCTGGAGGCGAGGACCCGTGCCGATCGTGTCGTTGGCCAGGGTCAGCACGATTCCGCGCGCGTACGAGTTGTTGGCCACTTCGTAGCGGGCCCGGTTGCGCAGGATGCGCCGGACCTCGGACGAGAGTGCCGCGTTGGGCGACAGGCCGTCGGCGTTGGCCCAGTGGCGGCGGTTGTCGGTCGTGGTCTGGGCCGAGTCGAATTTGGCGCGGACGATCCGCACCGGCGGGCGCGATGACGTGGACGGCGCCGGCGTCTTTCCGCTGAACCACGATGAAACGAGACGTTTGAGCATCATCACGCCGTGCCCGGCGGCTCCAGTTGCACGAACTTCACTTTGAGCCCTTTGCCCCGGCTCGCCTTCTTGCTTTCGAGGTAGCGGTCGGCTTCGATCTGCTCGGCGAGGCCGTGCTGCTCGACGCTGCCCGAGTCGCCGCTTGCTTTGGCGGGGCCTTGGGCGCTCTGGTTGATCGCCTGCTCGATGTCGGTCTCAGCCATCCCTTGTCCTCGTACATGTCGATGAGAATTGCCATGCGTTTGCGATACCGCCGTTGCCGCTGGGCATACGTGTTCACGGCAGTGGAAACGGGACGCCCCTCCAGGTGCGCCACCCACGCCTCCTGCACCGCGTCTTCACGGTCCAGCGCAGGGACAAAGCGCAACTCGATCACGAGCTGGCCAGGGTTGTCCAGAGGTGGAAGTACATGGTTCATCCGTCAGTTACCGACGGATGAAACGCTCAGAGGCTGCGGATGGGGAGGGGTGGCTGCGAAGTCGTTACACGGGTAGACCGTCTACTTGGCTTTGGGCCTCTGACGACCCGGTTTTCGCATACGACGCTGCTGCTTGCGAACGCCTTTGTCCGTGTATCCAAATAGATTGCTTGGCTGCTTCGGCAGATCATGCGAAACCAGACCAAGGCGCTGAGCGAGTTCTCTGCACTTTGTGTCGTTGCTGTATACTCTGCCGGCGTTCCACACTTTGGCGGTCGCCACCAACATGGCGTCCACCTTGACGCTATGGCGGCTATTCGCTTCGCCCTTCTTCCGCCCGTCGAGCGCACTCGGAATGAGGGATGCCGCAATCGCCGCACATCGAACATCGAAGGGAGCGAGCAAAAAGGAACCACTCATTGCTCCCAACATCTCGGTACGGCGCTGTTCGGACAGCGGGACAAGGAACTCTGCAAGGACCACAGTCGGAACGATGATCTGGCACTGCTCCTCCTCAAACTGGTCGAAAAGCCACTGCGTGCGTGACCTTTGATCCTCGCTTCCGTCTTCGCGTAGCGACCACGCCAGAATCATCGAGTCTACGGCAACGATGGGTGGCGGCTTCGTCAACGGTTGCGCATCTCCATGATGAACTGATCGGGATCATCAATCCGCGCCCAGTCGCTTCCCCCGATACGCCGCATCTCCGCGAGGGTTTCCTGAACGGAAGCTCGCTTCGCTGGAGAAACCGATCTGACGTGAACATGGCGGATGCGCCATCCCGCGCGAAGCCACGTGACCGGGCCGCTCACAATCACGGATTGATACACGAATTTTCCAAGCTCTCGAACAAGGTCGGCGTTGTCGACACGGCAAATCACCATCCGATCAGGCTGCGACGGGACGCGCAGGCCGCAATGCATCTCCGTGGCGCCTCCAACTCGCTCGACCTTTCCGATCACCGAGGACTCACCCGTCACGAATGCCGTCGATGAGACAGCCTGAAAAGTCTCCGGCCCGATCGTTGCCAACACTGTGCCGGACTTACCAGGGTGGCGAAACTCAATGACACAACCAAGAGTCCTGGCTACACCACTAAGGTCCTCGATTGCTGAGAGCAGAGTCTGAGTCCAGTCGGCGGTCCCGGGTGCATCAATTGCGCCTCCGGCAAGACGTAGCGCTGTAATCGCCACATCTGAATCATCCGCTGCGACGCCATACTTCGCGGACCCCGATGTCACAGATAGCAAGTGTAGTGAACCTGGTGGCTGATCGGATCCTTGCGGCGCCTCTCCCTCCCCTGCAGCCTCAGGCTGATCGCCATCGATGAGTCGCTGGACCGCCTGAAGAGTCCTGCTGAGCGCGCGCATCGGCACAGACCACGGCCGCAGGTTAGCGCCGACAAGACGTACTTCGAAGCTGGGAGGCGGTTTGCGTTGCACGACTCGCGATTCTATCGGCTTCATGGGCACGTCTCCGCCAAGGGAGTCTAGGTACACTGGAGCCGCTCAACGGTCGTCACCCTTCGCCCGCAGTACCGGCACTCCCGCCGCCTGCGAATCGCACCACCCGGAATCCGCCGGGTGTAGACGACTTCGAAATGCCCGCAGCCGCACCTCGGACACAGAATCCCACGCGGCTCGGGTTCTCGCTTCGATCTCGTGGTCGCTTCACTCATCGCCGCCGTCCTCCCTGGAGGTCGGAGAGGCGAATGCGTCGGCGCGGGGCCGGCTGCACATCCGTGCCATACAGCACAGCGCCCTGCATCGACGCGGCGACGGCGCAGCCCACGAGGCAGTCGAGCCAGTGATTGTCCAAGCCATCCACGCGGAGTTTCCACTCATCGACGGTCCGGCCGCGGCCCTGCGTTTTCACGCGGTACTCGCTGGTCAGGTGCTCGGCGAGGAGTTGATGATTGGTCGCCGTGCGGTTCGACGCGCCGCCCGTGCGCCCGAACAGCGCCAGGCACCCGGGATCGCCCATCGGCACGGCCAGGCGCGCCTGCACGAACGACTTCCAGTAGTTCGTGTCGAACACGACGTGGCGCACGGCGCGCTTGCCGGTGATGACGGGGATGCGCCAGTTCAGGCCGACGCGGTCGCCGCGCTTGCGTTTGTACTCGCTGAAGGGGATGCTCGAAGCGCCGACGTACCGGCCGTGGCTGGGCATGATCAGGTTCGCATGGCGGCTCTGGCGGCAGAACTGGTAGACGACATCCGACGACTGGCCCCAGTTCGCGTCAATCAGGCACCGGTCGATGCGCACCATCGCGCCGTCGTCGCGTTTCCATTCGCGGCCGACCATGGAGTCGGTCAGTCGCTCAAGGCCGGCGTAGACCGCCCCTTCGAGACCGGCGTGTGGTGAAGCGGCCGCGAGAGTGCGGCGGATGTCGCGGAGGGTGAAGTACGTGTGGGGGTCCTTCTGGTCCGGTTCGGTGCCGTAGTCGATCACATTGCCCGTGAAATCCTCCTCCCAAGCAACAATGAGCCAGAAGAGCGCCTTGGCCTGCACGTCGATGAACATGGTCAGCAGCGAGGAGCCGATGGGCACCTCGCCGCGCTCGTGGCCGCTCAACTTGGCGCCGATCTGTTCTGCGGTGAGCAGGTCCTCGTCGAGCGCGGTGCTCTCGGGGAGCGGTTCGTTCTGGTACTCGGCCCAGAATGCGGCCTCATCCTGGAGCCGCAGATTCATCGCGTGCTGAATCGCGCTGAGTTCATCGTGATTGAAGCGGTCCGGCCACGCGACCTCGGCCCCCTCATCCATCTCGTCGCGATGTTCGCCGTAGAAAGTCGTCGCGCGGGTGATTCCCTCGTCGGCGCGCAGCCCCTCGGCCCGCAGTCGCGCGTACTCCGCCCACAACTGCTCGCGGGTCGGGAAGGAGTACACCATCTTCGTGCGCTGCCCCTGCCACTGCGGGTGCTTGTCGCGATCGAGCAGGCGGTCGGCCAGATCGTCCGGTCGCACCACGGTGAGTGTCATCAGACCGGCGATCTTCTTGCCCGGGCCGGCCAGGCCGAGGATGGCGCCGGCGAGGATGCGCTCGCGCGTGGCGCATTGCGAGGGCGACCGCGCCGATTCGTCCGTCTGCGGATCGTCGATGAGCACGAGCGAGGGGCGGACGCTGCGGCCATCGGGCCGCTTGTACTTCATGCCGCGGATGCGGCCGGTGATCCCGGCAACGCGGATGATGCCGCCCGAGGGCAGCGAGCCTGGCACCGTCGGCAGGACGATCTCGTGCGCCGTCCAGCCGATGTGGGTCTGGCTGCCTTCGAAGAGTTGGCCGGCGGCGCGCTGGTGGATGCCGTCGAGGCAGTGGATGGGGAAGCACGCCTCGGGGAAGTCGTGCAGGAGCGCTTCGCTGTTCTCCAGTTCGGCCTTGATGGATTCGAGCATCTGGCCGGCGTGCTCTTCATCGGATCCGATGAGGGAGACGAACTCGCGGTGACCATACAGGAGCGCCCAGAGACAGGCGATCTCGCAGAGGCTGGTCTTGCCGCTGCCGCGCGGCATGGCCATCGCGAAGAGGCCGCCCTCGAGAACCGCCTGTTCGATGCGGGCGATGACCTTGAGGTGATCCGGCGACCACGCCAGGTGGAAGGTCTGCGGGAAGTAGGTCTCGCAGAACAGGCGGAAGTTGCGGCGGCAGGCCTCCTTGCGGCCGGGATTGACGATCTCGGGCAGGGCGTCGATGTCCCGGCCGGTGAAGGACTCGGGCAGGTGGCGGGTGCGCGCGGCGTCGGCATTCTCGTCAAACGCATCATCCGCGGCGGCGTCTTCACCGGCCAGGCGCGCGTGCCGCTCGATCACCAGCCACGCGGTGTAGCGCAGCAGATCGACGGTCTTGCCGTCGCCGATGCGATACCCGGCGCGGGTGCGATGCCGGTGGAGTTGCCGCTCGCTGATGACCTCGCCCAATGGAGTCGAGTTGAGCAGGCGGCAGAGTTCGGCCGGCTTGAGTTGGCGCGGGTCAATCGCCACGACTGCCTCCATTGGCGCTGGCGCTCTCGGCCATGTCGCGCACGAGCCACGCGGCGAAATGAACCAGGTTGATCGTGCCGTCGGCGTTGGTCGGCGCGCCCTCGTCGATGTCGCGCTCGATCATCGCCTCGCTGATCGGCCGGCCGCCGACGCGCGTCAATGTGCGCGCCGTGTCGGTCAACGATAGAGCGGCGGGATTCAGCCCGGCGGCGCGCTGGGGTTGTTCATCACGCGGCGTCGACACGGCGGCCCTCCGTGGCCCACGGCGCGCCCGGGTTGCTCGATGCGAGGCGTCGGCCCATGTACGAACGCGGCCCAACGTGGGCCAACACGGCGCGATGTTCGGCCATTCCTAGCAGATGCCTAGCACATCGCGCGCTGCCGGCGGAGAGGTTCCCCACACTCATGCCCAGTTGTGCACAATCTGCGAATCCTGCTCGAATCCTCGGCAATTCCCCTTGCATGTGCGCGCGGTTCATGCCCTCATGTGTGCAACGCGAGGCGGAACACGCCGCCCGCCAAACAACGCGAAAGGACGCATCAACATGACCACGAGAACCAGCGAGAGCGACCACGCCAAACGAATCCGCGAACACGCGATGTTCAGCGAGACCGACCTGCGCTACCTGCGGGCCAAGGGCTACACCGACGCCGAGATCCTCGCCTTCTGGGATCGCGACCACGCGATGGGCAAGGAGCCGGTCATCCACGCAGGCACGCGCGTCGAGAGCATCGCCATCCGAGTTGAATCGGTCCAGAAGCAGGTGCGGGCCAACGCGGCGCTCAACATCGAACTGGGCATCAGCGCCTACAAGGCCGGCCGCGCCAACGTCGCGGTGAGCGACAACTACGCACCGACGTACAGCTTTGAAGCCATCGACATCGACAGCACGCGGCGGGCCCTGGCCGAGCGCATCTTCGAGAAGAAGTTCGACGAACTGAGCGCCGGCCAGCGCGGCGAACTCGACGCGGTCGTGCGAGCCTGCATGTTCGTCGCCCACATCACCACGATCTGAAACGCACCGCCAACCGCCACCACGCGGGAAAGGACCACGACCATGACCATCAAGCAGATCACCATCAAGGGCGAGCGAGGCGATGTCGAGATCCGCGACGCCGACTACGGCGCGCAGATTCTGTTCGGCGAGACCTGCCTCGAACTCTCGCGCCACAGCGGCGACGACGAGCGCTGGGCCGCCGCGATGGCGACGGCCAAGGCCATCTACGGGGCCGATCGCCACGGCCGGCCGCGCTGCACCAACTCCGAAATCCACGCGGTGCGCCTCGAGATCGAGCGCGTCGCCGGCTGCTGAACGACCAACACCAGACGAAACGGAATCACCATGAGCACGACACGCGACAACACGTTGAACACCATCGCCCGCGAGGTCCTGGGCCTTGAGACCTTGGCCACCCGCAACAGCGACCGCCTCGACTTCCACGACACCGCGGTGTGGTGCGTGAAGGAGGCGCTCGAGCGCGCCTACGAGGCGGGCCGCCAGTCGGCGCGGCCGACCAAGGCCGTCTGCCCCGCCTGCGGACGCAAGATCGAGATCACGCCGGTGCCCAGCGGCAAGTGAGAGAAGAGCATCATGAAGACCAGCGCCATTCAGATTGAGCGAAATCGCACCGCCCGCCGCAACGGCGCCGGCGCGCCCAACGTCGTCATCCGCGAGGCGTGCGACCGCGACGGCGTCGTCCTGGGCCACCTCGTCGCCAGCCACGACGGCACGTCCGAGGGCATCGTCGCCGCCGCACGACGCGCCACGGCCCGCATGTTCGACGCCTTCGCCGACGCGTGCAACGTCAACAGCCGCATCATCGCGACCGACGGGTCGGGCCGGCCGCGCTGGTCGGTCTCGCCGAACTTTGCAGTCATCGAAGAACTCGCCGTCGAGTGACGGTGAGACGTTTCCACCAACCGCTGCATCAACGAAAGGAGCAGCACCATGAAGAAGAACGAAGTCCAGATCGGAAGCACGTACACCGCGAAGGTGAGCGGCAAGATCGCCAAGGTGCGCATCGACGCCGAGAATCGAAATGGCGGCTGGGAGGCGACCAACCTCGAGACGAAGAAGAAGGTGAGGATCAAGTCCGCCCAGCGGCTTCGAGCCGAAGCCGGGCCGCCGCCGAAGGCGACCGACAACAAGGATGCCAAGCAGGCCTCCGGCGTGAAACCCGGGGGCCGCGTTGTTGATAGAGACGCCCAGCGCATCTCCGAGCGCGATGCCAAGGCCGCAGCCAAGGGCCTGGTCATGAAGACCGAGATCGTCATGGGCAAAGAGCGGTCGCGCTGGGTGAAGAAGGCCCAGCAGGCCGCGGCGCAGCAAGGCACGCCGGAGACGACTTCGAAGACGACGGCCGAAGCGCCGCCGACCGAGAAGCGCAAGGGCCGGCGCACGCCGCCGCGCATCGCGCTCGTCAACAAGGACCAGTACGCCGAGATCGCCAAGCAGGTCGAGAGCCTGCCCACCAGCCGCAACCACGTGTGCTGGAAGAAGAACGGAAAGTTGTACGAACTGTTCTTCCGCGTCGATGGCCGCACGCCGCTGCTCTATCGGGCGCCGGCGACCTCGGCCGTCGATGAGAAGACCGGATGCCGCGAGGTGGATGCGGTCGGCACCGTCACCGGTGTCTTCCACATCAAACAGAGCATCAAGCAGCTCACCGGCAAGTCGCCGGCGCAGATCGGCATCACCATGCCGCCCGACCGCGGCGCGCCCAAGGCACGCGGCGAGACGACGAAGAAGACGGCCGGCGGCAAGGCCGACGCGAAGCCGCGCAAGAAGCGCGAGGGCTTGAGTGGCCTCGACGCCGCCGCGCAGGTCCTGGGGCGGGCGAAAGAGCCGCTCGACGCGAAGACCATCGCCGAGCGCGCCATCGCGGCAGGCTGGAAGACCAACGGCGCCACGCCGCATGCGACGCTCTACGCCGCGATGATCCGCGAGATCAAAGCCAAGGGCAAGGAAGCGCGGTTCATCAAAGCCGACAAGGGCCGGTTCACGGCTCGGAAAGGAGCGTGATCGATGGACCCGCAAGTCCAACGACTGCTCGCCCATGCCGACCAGACCCGCGCCACGATGCGCGACACCCTGACCGCCATGCCCGCCGCCGAGAAGGCCGCGCTCATTCGCACCTGCGCCGCGGGCGACCTTGCCGGGTTCGACGAGCGCACAGCGCTGCTGGTCGGCCTGCTCGCGGTGGTGGCGATCTTCGATCTGAGCGAATCGCGCGGGGAGGTGGGGCCATGACGGCGGAACACCAACAACATCTCGTCGAGCCGGAGGACGCCTGCCCGCGCTGTGGCGAGCGCCACGTTGACAACCTGATCTGGATCGACGACGGGCAGCGCGTCCGCTGCGCCACCTGCCTGAACGTGTACACGCCCCCGGCGCTGCGGCGGGAAGGAGGTGATGATCATGACCAGCAGCCATGAGATCAACGCCCTGCTCCAGGTGCTGCTCGCGGCCCAGCGCCTGCTCGAAGCCCGCGCCGACCAGATGGTCACCGTCGAGGAGTGGGAAGCCCTCAGCGATGCCGTCAACGCGGCCACGCGAAGGCCTGCCGGCGGGCCCGGTGAATCGTTCGCCGTGGACGCGGCCAGCGGCGCGCTGCTGCGCCGCGTCGTGCCCAGACGCGGCCAGCCGTACGAGCATGCCTGCACGCGGGCGGTGTTCGAAGAGGTCGCCCACGCGATCGACCTGATGGGCAGCGCCGCGTTCACGATGGAAGAGATCCGCAGCAAGGTCGGGGGCGGCGACGAGTCGAAGATGCCGCCGTGGTCGCAGGTGGCCACGGCCGTCGCGTTCCTCAAGGAGCGGTCGTGCATCGTGCCCGGCCGCGAACGCAAGCACGTCGCCGCCACCGACGACACCTGGCTCGACGCGATGATCGAATACCACGCGCTGCGCGAGAAGGGGCCGGAGGAGGCGGGCGAATAGCGCCGGCCAACCTCCGCGTCGTTCACAGCCTCGGCCGTCGCCGGGGCTGTGTCTCCGGATGCACCCTTGGATCGTAGTGCCGCCTAGGCTTCGATCATGCGTGAGGATGATGCCCGCTCCCTGGCCGACGCACTTCGCAGAGACTTTGACGGATGTCAAAATGCGCCGCAGGAAACCTGGGACGTGCCGCCGCCGATCAAGGTGATCGACTGCGTGCTCTCGCTCAATCGCCCATACAGAACAGTCGTCGAACCGCGGGTGCGCGCCTTTCGACAGGCCCATCCTGGAATCCAGGATTGCGCCGGTCTGCGCAACCTGATGCTGTCGCATGCAACACCCGGTGCATTCCTCAGTCACTCGCTGCAAACGAATGATGCCAGGCGCGCCGCCACATTGCTGGGCGTCACGGATTACGTCGTCGACATCCAGCAACAGTTCCCCGCCCCTGATGAGGAGCAGCGGCTCCGAGCATGGGGCACATGGGCGCGGCCCGGCGACTACCTCGCCGTCGGTGTTCGCGGCTTTGGCCTCGCCGGGTTTCAGTACCTCCGTATGCTCTTCGGTGCCGACACCGTCAAGCCCGACGTTCACGTTTGTCGCTACGTGTCCAGCGCAATTGGGCGACAAGTCGGTGAGGTTGAGGCGCTGTACCTCGTGGAGAGGGCGGCGAAGTTGGCTGCCATTCCAGTCGCGCGAGCGGATGCGGCAATCTGGAATGCCGCGCAACAATGAAGTCTTCAAGCACCGGAAACCGTGCATGCTCGAGAAACTCGCCGACACCATCACCAAGATCACTGACTTCACGAATCAGCACTCCATTGCCGCGGAGTTCCACCTGCACAGCGTGAGCGAACTGCGCAATCCCTCTGATCGCCAGGCAGACTGCTGGCGCAGGTTCGAGAAGCACCCTGGCGTCTACTGCATCTTCGACTCGACTGGTCAGGCGGTGCGGTACGTGGGGATGTCAATGTGTGACACGGGAACGCGCCTGTTCCAGTGGCTCTTCCCGGGAGGGCGCCGCGGCCCCGTCGAAACATCGATGTTCGTCGATGACGACATCGTCCTGTCGATCGTGCTGCCGAAGCAGCACTACATGGCGCCGGCGCTGGAGTCATTTCTGATCGATGCGTTGAAGCCATCGAACAACAAGCGCCGTTGAGACGACGGAAGTGGTTCACCGCATCTTCTCCTCGCGTGGTTTCATCGGAATAGGTGACTTTCCGGTGCGCTCCAGCACGGCGGGCCTGCCGGTGAATCGCTGGAACCTGTCGCAGATCAGATCTGCGTAGGCCGGGTCGATTTCCATCAGGAACGCGCGCCGCTGCGTCTGCTCGGCGGCGATCAGAGTCGAGCCCGATCCTCCGAAGAGGTCGAGAACATTCTCACCGGCCTTCGACGAGTACTGCATCGCGCGCACGGCGAGTTCAGCAGGCTTGGCCGTCAAATGCTCCATCTGGTTCGGCGGGATCTTCTTGATGTGCCACAGGTCGGGCACGTTGTTGGGGCCGTAGAAGCGGTGTGCGGCGCCGAGTTTCCAACCGTAGAAACATACCTCGAACGCTCCCATGTAGTCTTTTCGAGTGAGAACCGGGTGCTGTTTGTCCCAGATGATCGCCTGGCTGAAGTACAGCCCCGCGCGCTTCAGTGGGCCCGGGTAGTTGCCGAGGTTGGCGTAGCCTCCCCAGATGTAGAAGCCGCCGCCGGGAATGAGCACGCGCGCCATGTTGCCGAACCACGCATCGAGCATCTCCTCGAACGCTTCATCGCTCACGAAGTCGTTTTCAAGCGGCCTGTCCTTCGCTCGCATCTTGCGCGTGGTCCGGCGCTTCTCGCCCTGGCGCGCGACATCGAACGACTGGTGATGGGTGCGCCGCTTCTTCTTCGAGGCCGTGAACGACGAGTTGCCCGCGGCGATCGCGTTGTTCGATCTCGGCTCGACTTTGACGTTGTACGGCGGGTCGGTGTTCACGAGGTGAATTGGCTGGCCGTCGAGCAGTCGATCGACATCGGCCGCGCTCGCGCTGTCGCCGCACAGCAATCGGTGCTCACCGAGAATCCAAAGGTCGCCGCGCTTTGTGATCGGCTCATCGGGCGGCTCAGGGATCGCATCGGGATCGGTGAGCCCGTCGCGCACACCCGGGTCGAACAACTTCGCCAGATCGTCCGCGCTGAATCCGAGCGACGACCAGTCGAAGCCGGCGCCCTGCAGTTCGGCCATCTCGATCGGCAGCAATTCCATGTTCCACTCGGCCAGTTCGGCCGACTTGTTGTCTGCGATGCGGTACGCGCGCACCTGCTCGGGCGACAGATCGGTTGCGATGTGGATCGGAACCTTCTCGAGGCCGAGGCGCTCCGCGGCCTTCCAGCGCGTATGCCCGCAGATGATGACGCCGTCGCCATCGACCACGATCGGCTGCCGCCAGCCGAATGTCGTGATGCTGTTGGCCACAGCGTCTACGGCGTCGTCATTGAGCCGAGGGTTCTTCTCGTAGGGCTTGATATCGGCCAGCGGCCGCAGTTCGACCTTGAACGCGTTCATGAGTCCGTTCTCCTTGTGCTGGTGGGTTTGCGGCCCGGGCGCGATTCCGCCGCCCCGGTGGCCGCCATGTCGCCGCCCACGTTGGCCCGTGTGCTGAGATGTGCCGCAGCGGCGTAGTTCCGGCCGCCTGTCGTGGGCACATCGCCACGTGGGCGAACGTCGCCGCCCACGATCGGCCCGCCGTGGGCCGGCAACGGCAGCAGGCCGATCTCGCGCTCCGAACGCGCGGCTGCAGCGAGCCGCACCTGCATCGCGTGCGCCCCCTCGCGCCACGCCAGCGCGCAATCGGCATCGGCGTCGATGGTCGGCGGCGCGTCGGCCGGCGCTTCCGTCAGCGCCGCGCGGCCGGCGGCAGTGAGGCTGTACCACACCCGGCCGTCAAGATCGGCCCCGCTCAGCAGCCAGCCGCGGATCAGCGCGGGAATCGCCCGCTCCTCAAGTTCCGACAGCAGACGGCGATTGGCGCGCCCGGTCTCGTCGTTGCCGCAAGCGGCCCAGAACGGCGGCGTGCTGGCCAGAGCCCACTCGGCAACCCATCGGGTGCCGAGGTGCGTCATCGTGGCCCGCTCGTCATCGAGACCCGCGAGCCGCTGACACACCTCCCGGCCATCGGACCAGCATGGCGCGCCGGCCAGCGAGCACGCCCGCTCGATTCCGGCGTCGAGCAGCCTCGTCGCGATCACCTTCGTCTTCTCGACGCGGCGCGTCAGCAGCCCGCGCCTCTCCAGTCGCCCGAGCGCCTCGACATTCTCATCGCGCTCATCTCGATCGCGCCCCTGATGCCGCCAGCGCAGACCCGCGCCGGACCGGAATGATCGCCGCGCCAGGTACGCCGCCGCTGCGCCGCCGCCTCCCCAAGGTCCGCGCCACGGCGCGAATACCGCCCACAACTCGCCCGCCAGGCGGCAAATCAATGTGTCGTCGGTACTTGCGCTCATGTCGCCGTCCTCCCAACCGCGCGCCAATCCAAAAAGTCGGACAGGTCCGCGTTATCATCTGTCTCTCTACTTTGGCGGCTGTTCCCGCGGGCCTCGTGGCACGCCATTTGCTGGGAAGTACCTATACCGGGGGGTGCCACCGTCGCGCACCGTCGAAGACCGTCACGACGGTCCCTATTAAGCGCACGCGTGCGCGCGGGCGCGCGTGTGCGCGCGCGGCACGATGTTGAGTACAGTGGCGACCGTCGTGACGGTGTGCAGCGGTAAGCGGCGGTGGCGTGCTTCACTGAACACTCCCTTCGAGGCTGATTCCCTCGTAGAACGGGACATCGCCGGCACCACGACGCCGCGTGATCCCCGGAACGGCGGCCGCCAGGTCTCGGCCAAATGACATCTTGCTGCTGACGACGTGGCGGCCGTCGCGCTCGCACCACCCCTGCCACGCTTTGTAGAGGTCATCCACCCATGCGCGGCAACCGGGTGCGACGGTGCAGCACTCGCGGACGAAGGCGCCGACCGGCGACGCGAGGTCCTCGAGATCGCGGATGGCGTCGGCGACGCTTTCCGGCTGCACGAACCGGCCGCGTGCGTTGAGTCGCTTCCAACCTTCGATGGCCCACAGCAGGATGCCCGGCAATTCGGTGCTGAGTTGATCGGTGAGCGTCGGGTCTTCCTGGCCATAGAAGGAGTTGGTCAGCCTCAGCACGAGGAATCGACCGGCCAGCGCGGTGCTGGCGTCGTTGAGACGCGGCAGTTCGTTCGTGAGGAACATGAACCTCGTCGGGAGCTTCATGCTGATGGAGCCGAGGAACTTGCGATCAACGCTGAGCGTGTCCTCGCCCGAGATGCACAGCAGTCGCTCGACCACGATGCTGATGTTCTCACCGCCGAAGCGGGCATCGCTGACGATCGCGAGAGATTTGCCGATCAGGGGTTGCAGTCCGAAGTTGCCGGCGAGCCCGCTCGTTGTCGGCCCGACGACGTTGCCGTGACCAATCATGTGACGGAGGATGCGTCCGATCGTCCCCTTGCCTGAGCGGCGAGGTCCGACGAGTAGTAGCATCTTCTGTTGGGAGGTGTCGCTCGTGAGGCAGTATCCCATCCACTCCTGGAGCAGTTCCATCGATTCGAGGTCATCACCGAACAGTTGCTCCATGAACTTGATCCACCGCTCGGGCGGCTCGGGATCGGGTTCGTAGTCGAAATCGAGCGCGTTGATCGTGAAGAGCGCCGGCGTCGGCGCGAGGATGCACCCGGTCGGGATGTGCACACTCAGCGACTTGCACGGCAAAATCTCCAGTGCCGGAAGCCGATCGCTGCGGCGGTCGAGCCATGATGGCGAGATCGTCGAGGCAGGCAGATGGACGTGCGTACGGATGCTGTCGAGGGCTTGCTTGACCGATGTGGGGTTGGATTCGAAGTCCGCAAACTCCATCAACTTCGTCTGTTTGTTGTACACGTAGCGCAGCGCCTTGTGCAACCACGGCTGGAGCACGTGCTTGAGGTATTCATCTTCGACCTGGCTATAGCGGTTGTCGCGCCAAAGCATGATCAGTCCGCCGTAGGCGTGTACCGTGCGGCCCTCGGCGTGCTGGTGAAACTCGCGGACGAACGCCTCGGCAGTGGGCAGGGTGCGCCTGGGCGAAAGAACGAGCCGCCCGGATTCGGGGTCGCGCTGACCGAGGGGGACCAGTCCCGCACCTTCTCCGGGCATCTCGGGACTTGCTTCCGACTCGTCAGGCTCGGTGCGCAGGCCCTCGCCTCTTACGCTGCCGTTGGGTGTGCAGCCGGCGTCGGAGTGCGCGCGGTCCGGCGCGACCTGCCGCGGCGCATCCCGCAGCCAGCCGTACGGCAACTCATGCGGCTTGGTCGCTGCGTCTTCCACCTTGTGTCTCAGTTCCCTCTCCGTCCACGGCGGTTGACAGCGCGGGTTGTAGCGTTCGAGCAGCAGTTGCAGCGCCATCTCCGGATCGAGGCCGAAGCCATGCACCAAAACAGTTGCGGCGGCATAGGTCGAATCATGGCCGCCCTGTCCCGAAATGGCTGGTGGCATGGCATCGAGATACGCCGCGGCGCGGCGGAGAAGTGAGTCGTCGGAGGCAACGGCAGCACGACGGGGCGCAGGTTGCGCGGGCGAGGGTGCCTTCTCACCAGTTTGCGCAATCACCGCAGCGGCCAAGGCCTCGACCGCCTTGGAGAGCACGTCATGCTCGACTCTCGCAGGCTCACCAGTCAGCCACTCGTACGCCTCGCCCGACGGATGGATGCTCGGCCCGACTACGGTCTGGCACCCGGTGCTGCGGATCTCGGCAATCATCTTCTTCGTGCCGGGAAAGTAGTGCTTTCTGGTCACCGCGCCCGGGCATCGGTACCACCAATGCGAGTTGGGCGCGCTGGCGCGGCCGGTGATTGCGAGCGTCGGCGGCAGGTATTGAGGCGCTAGTTCTCTCGCTGCCGCGCAATCGAGATCGACGTCGGTGAGTCCGCCGCTTGGACCGCCCAGCAGCAGCCCGATATTGCCGCGGCCGCTGAAGTGCTGCGGCAGGTCGGCGTCATCGAGACGCAAGTCCGGCCACCCGGCATCGACCGGCCCCTTCTTGCGCAGCGGGATCGGCACGCAGCGATAACCACGGGCCGTGTAGGCGCGGGCGGCGTCGAGCCGGCTCATGCCGTCGTGGACCAATGCGCCGTTCTGTGTCACGGGTTCCATCAGTCCGGCCGCTCCTGCACCATGCGGATGGCCGCGACCAGGCAGGGAATATCCTCCGCAGCGATCACCATCAGCAGGCGCGAGCGCCGCCGCCTCATGAGCAGCACCGGCACCCGGTCCGTCGCCGACCGCTGGAGTCTCCGCCATTCCCGCCAGAACTCATCGCACTCCAGCTGCGCCTGCTCCACAAAGCAGCCGGGCAGGTCGGCGTCGTGCTCGCCAATGGGGGGCGCAGTCCGCTCCCTGCGCATGTCCGCGAGCACTTCTACGGGCATTCCTGTCCCTGACCGCTGGTTCGCCTTGGCTGCGCGGCCTCGCTTCATCTCACCCTTTCCGCGCCGTCAGATGGCGGGGCAACCGGCGCCGACCGGAGCGCCTGCCCTTGTGGCGAGGCATGTCGGACCGGCAGCGAGAGATGGTGAATGCGGTGTCGCCGAACTCCCGGCGCAACAGACCGACGAACAACTGGTTCAGCGTCTGGCCGACCTCGGTGGTGGCGTCAATGACCAATACGCCGCGAGCCGTGTCGTCGGCGAACCTGGCGTCGAGGCGTACTCGCTCAGTTCCGTGGATGCTCTCGGCGTTGACGATCGCCTCATCGAGCACGGAGAGCACCTCGAAGAAGATGACAGAATCGTCAAACTCGTAGCGGTAGGCTTGCAGCGCCATAGTGAGTCCTCCGGCGTTTTCAGGTGTCACTGTCTTCTAAATACGCAAAGTGCGCGCGGAACCGCGCGCGCTTCACAGCAGGTCGCGGAGACCCTCTTCTTCGAAGAACTGGCGCATCTCATCGCCGCTGCGAAATCCGCACGCCTTTGCCACAGCCTCCAGTTGCGACGGCATTGGGCTTCGGCTGGTGTGCTCCACCCACTCAAGAAGTCGCTCGACCGCCGGGTGACGCCTGCCGATGTCCTTCATCTTTCGGCGAAGGTCATGGCGCCTGGGTTCGTCGGCGCTTGAGGGGTCGAGCAGTGTTCGGTCCAGAGCGACAAGACGGCCACGACCATCCCTGGTCGTGGCGTTCAGCGACTGCATGCGCGTCGTTGGCCATCGCGTCTTGGCGTTGAGGTAGCGCCAGTAGGAGTGGCACGTATTTCCCAGAGCACGCTGCAGGAATTTCCAGTTGGCCAACTTGGAAGGATCACAAGTGGCACGAAGGTGCAGATACTTGATTGCCAGAATCTGGGCAAGATCTTCTGCACTCGCCGAAGGGAGCCGGTGAAGGCGGCTGTACTTCAAGGCAACGGTCTCAATGTACCGTTGAACCGCGGGATCAATCGGGTCGCTGAACGAGGGCTTGTTCATCGGACTCCATCCCACCCATGCGGAGCCTGCCGCCACGGAAGCAGTCGATGAGAACTGCCGGCGAGCGGGGGCCACCCATAGGTTTGCAGAGCCATCGGTGCGCGCAGCTACCGCGCTGATGACGGCTCAAAACCACATCACCCATCAACGATCAGCAGCAACTGAACGAGCCTGGTGCGTCGAACGAGAATTCCCGCATCAAGTGCGATGCGGAGTCTCAGCCGCGCTCCAAAACACGTGCTGAATCGTCACTCAATTAGACGATGGACCTTTGAGATTGATGCTGTGCACACCTGTCTCCTTCATTCAGGGCAAAGCCCCCTTGTCGCTGAGCGGTCCCCGCTCTACGCTCAGGCGCCAGCCTGAGTCGGGTTCCGCCCGGCCTCCCGTTGGGCCGCTCTGCGTCGCCTCGGGAGCATGACTGAGCCCGCCTGCTTCAGTGCCTCTGGAGCGGGCGGCTTTCGTGGTTGCGGTGGCCATCACGCCTTGAGCCCTTTGGCCTGCATGGACGCCGAAATCTGCTGCAACTCCGCCAACGCATTGTTCGTTCTAATCACGATGCGCACAGGGCGATCCACCGTGACGGTGATTCTGCCCTCGTTCACCTCCAACTTGATATTGCCAACGCTGCGCTGACGTACCTCGCTTCGACTGCCGTACTCGCTCAGTCCGACCGACTCGAGGCACGCTTCGACATCCTCGATGGGAAGCGGCGAGTAGTCATCATGCGGCGATGCACTCGGCGAGGTTGCCTCGGAGCCCATGCCCGCCGTCGCTGGAGCGACGCGCAGGCGAAACGTCTTCGCGCTTGGATTCGGAGCGCCCTCGAGTAGTCCCGCGAAATGCGCCGACTCCAGGAACAGCCGGATGAAGCGTGCGACATCATTCACGATGCCGAGTTTCGCAGTCACGTAGTCCTCGATGTGTGCACGCTCGTTGTCCTGACCCTTTGGGCACTCGACGAAAACTCGCTTGAATTCTGGGTAGGAGAGGAATGCTGTCGCGCGAGCCCTGGACTTCGCCGTTTCACTTCCGCCGTAGAGCATGTCGATGGCCAGATTGGTGAGACGGACGCTCTCCGCGTCCTTCTCGATCAACATGAATCGCTCCATCGCGTCGAGCTTGTGGTTGAACCGCCCCTTAGGCGCCGCGTGCCCGAGCGCTCTCGCAAAACCACCGATCGACATCTGCTTCTCGTGCGGATCGATCTTCCGAAGCGCATCATCGCAGTCCTTCAGCCCGATGTAGACGAAACTCTTGCCGTGCTTGCGATCAACCGCCTTCGAATCGCGATTGCTCTCATCAGTCGGTTCGCTCGCTTCTGCGCCGTTCACTTGCGCTTCGGTGTGGGTGGCAGGCGAAGTCTCTTCCATTTCAGTGCTCCTTGAATTCTCACGCCACTTGCTCGGTGCTGCAGACCATCCCGATTCCGAACGATTGATTCAACCGGCTAACTTTGCCGTCTTGTGATCGAAAATACGACACTTGGAATCCGCGGTCAAGCGCAAGTCAGAATTCCCTGCCGCAGCCTTTGGTTGTGTCAGCGTAAAGCGTTATTCAACAATGAGTTAGGCTTGATACAATTCCATCGCTTCCGCTGAACTACCCAATCCAAATTCGCCAAAACTGGCCGAATGTGCCGTTCGGTAATCGGATCCCGTCCCCGCTCGACCGGCGGCAGATTCAGCAGCGCGTCCTGAATGTCAGGGGCGAGGTGAAGGAACGCCATTATCTGGGTCATGCGAGCCCGCGTGACGTGGCCGAGGCGACCGAGTTCGGCGTAGCTGGCCACCTCGCCAGTCTGGACGAGGCGCTCGAAGCGGATCGCAAGGGCCATCAGTTTCGTCACGCGCGGCAGCCGGCCACGGGTCGCTGGCGTGGAGTCCGGCTTTAATTCGCCGGTTGTCGCGCGCTTGCGCCCGCGCCGCCCGCGATCGAACTGCACGTCGATCTCGACTTTCATCGCGCCGCTCGTTGTCATGCCGCCTCCTCATGGTTGCCGGCGCCGGCCGGCGCCGTGGGTCCGCCGGGTCTGAACGTGATCGCCACCTTTCCTTTCGCGCCGTCGTACTCGACGCGCTCGATCAGCAGGCGCAGCACGCGGGCCTGCTCCTTGGGCGCGAGGTTCTCCCACACCGCATCGAACTCCGTCAGCGCCTGGCGCACCGCGTTCTCGTCGATGCGATTCGCTTCCTGCGCCTGAATATCACTGCGGATCTGCGCCAGCCGCTCCTCGCCACTGCGGATGCGCTCATGCAGGTCGCCGAGGCGCGCTGCCGTACCGCCGTTGCGGTTTGCCGCGTCGGCCGCGAGTTTGCCCACCTCGGCGTGATGTCGCCTCATCTGGCGGTCCAGGGCCGTCTGCTCCTTGAGCAGTTCTCCTCTGGCGTCGTCGGTCTTCTGGCGAGCGTGGCGGAGCGTGGCTTCGATGAGCCTCCGGTTCTTTCCGATCGCTCGCACCTGATCGACGACGATGCGCTCGATCTCCGCGGCCGGGATGGATTTCGACGGGCACGAATCCCAGCCGCGTCTGGCCGCGCCGTTGCACACGTAGTAGCGATAGGCGACGCGGCCCTTCTTGCACGAATAAGAATGGCCCATCGTCCGCCGGCACGCGGTGCAGTGGAGTAGTCCCTTCAGGATCGCGCCGTACTTGTTGCGCACGATCGAGCCGCCGGTGCGACCGTTGCGGGTGAGCAGGTGCTGCGCCTTCTGCCACACGTCGGCATCGATGATGCCCTGGTGCTCGCCTTCGTAGAGTTCGTCCTTGAACCTGATCTTGCCGAGGTACGCGACGTTGGTGAGCAGTGCGTAGAGGCTGCCCTTCTCGAACGGGCGGCCGCCGAGCGCCTTGCCCTTGCGCGAGGTCCACTGCTTGGTCAGCCAGCCGCGCTCGTTGAGCGCCCGCACCGTCGGGATGAGCGATTCGTGCTTGAGGTACAACTCGAAGATGGCGCGGACGCGTTTGGCTTCCGGTTCGTTGATGACCAGGCGGAACCCATTGGGATCGACGTCGTAGCCGAGAATGGGTCGTCCACCCACCCATTTGCCCTTGCGGCGTGCGGCGGCCATTTTGTCGCGAGTGCGCTCGCTGATAATCTCGCGCTCGAACTGGGCGAACGAGAGCAGCACGTTGAGCATGAGCCGACCCATCGAGTCGCTGGTGTTGAACGACTGCGTCACGCTCACGAACGACACGCTGCGGCTCTCGAACACCTGCATCATCCGCGCGAAGTCGAGCAAGGACCGGCTGAGGCGATCAACCTTGTAGACCACGACCGTGTCCACGCGGCCAGCCTCGATGTCCTTCATGAGGCGCTGGAGGGCGGGCCGCTCCATGTTGCCGCCGGTGTAGCCGCCGTCGTCGTAGCGGTCGGGGAGGCAGGTCCAGCCCTCCGCCGTCTGGCTCTTGACGTAGGCTTCGCCCGCCTCGCGCTGGGCATCGAGGCTGTTGAACTCCTGCTCGAGCCCTTCCTCGCTGGACTTGCGGGTGTAGATGGCGCAGCGGTTGACCGGCCTGGACTTGGCGCGCTGGCTCATGCCTGCACCGCCTTGCCGCGATTCTTCGTCGGCGAGCCGACGCCGAAGAAGAGGTTGCCGTTCCAGTGGGCGCCCGTGACGACCTTGGCGATCGCAGAGAGCGAGCGGTAGGTCTCGCCTTCGTATTCAAAGCCTCGCATCAGCACCCGCACGCGGATCATTCGGCCTTTGTACTCGCGCGTCAGCCAGGCGCCGGGCATCGGCAAACCATCGCCCCCGGCGGATGCCGAAGCGGTAACGGTGCGGCCCGCCGCTCGGGGCGAGATCGAGCCAACAATGGCGCTGCGCGTCGGTGCGTGGACCCGCAGGTCGGCGTCGTTGGCGATCTCCATCGCCCGCTGCCGCGCCCGTTCGGGGAGGTCGCCCTCCTCAATCGCCTGCATCCGCCATGCGATGCGGCGGATCAGCCATTGCCGGTTGCCCGAGCGTGATTCCTCGTCGAACACCTCGGCGTACCGGCGGCGCAGTTCTGTGCCGGTCATGTTCTCCAGTTTGGCGAGCAATCTGCCCACGTTCAAACCCATGCGTCACCTCCTTCCCGCGGCTCTCGGCCGCGTAAACCAGTGGGACGATGAGTGTCGGAGCATCGCGAAGGGTCAAGGCATGTCGAAGAGCAAACTGTGGCCTCGGATCGGGCGGCCAAAGTGGTGCTCCGGCGCTGCATCGTGAGCACACCGGCGGCCAGAATACCGGCAATCTCGTCGAGCCGCTCCCCGGCCGTCAGTTCGACAGGATCATTCTCGCGCAGATACATCGGCACGCTTCCTTGGCGGGGAACGGACGACAGCGTCCGAGTCGCTCGGCTCGGCAGGCCGTGCGGCCCGCTACTGGTTAACTACGCAAAGCGTGGGGAGAACTGCGCGCTGATGTGCCTCGGCGCCGAATCCGCAGTCGTCTCGGATGCCTCGATTCACCTCACGCATCATGGTGGAACCGGCGCCACACCAGCCAGGCCGCCCACGCGGTGAAGAATGCGCTGAAGGTGAGGCTGACCGGATTGAGGTGGAGGTGTCCGAACCTGCGAAACTCCCGAATCACCCAGGCGCCCCAAGCCACGTCGACCGCAACGGCTGTCACGACGACGATGAATACCTGCGAGAATCGCGGACGATCATGTGCGTCCGGTGATCGTGAGGGCCGTTGGCGGCGCTTGCGTCGCCTGCGATTGGATCTGCGCTTTGACATCGTGCCGGTCGGAATGCCGAGGCCAATTGGCCTACCTGCGTTTCACTTCGCCCGAACCCGCTGAACCGCCTTGGGACGACTGCACCTCGAGCGGCCCGCGGTGCGGATCCTCCCAGGGCTGTGTCACCGGCAAGGGATGGCCGGTCGGATCCCATCCAGTGAAGATTCGATAGAGGGCTGGAAGAACAAGTAGTGTGAGGAGCGTGCTGGAAGTCAGGCCGCCAATCACCACGGTTGCCAGGGGCCTCTGAACTTCGGCGCCCGTGCTCGTCGCCAGCGCCATGGGGACGAACCCGAGCGACGCGACAAGGGCAGTCATGAGAACGGGGCGCAATCGCGTGAGACAACCTCGCACGATGGCCGCATCACGATCGAGGCCTTCCTCGCGGAGTTGATTGATGAACGTGACCATGACGAGCCCATTGAGCACTGCCACGCCGGAGAGAGCGATGAATCCGACCGCAGCGGAGATCGAGAATGGCATGCCTCGAAGCCAGAGGGCCAGGATGCCGCCGGTCAGCCCGAGCGGCACAGCACTGAAGACAAGCAGCGCGTATTTCACGCTTTTGAAGGTCGAGAACAGCAGTAGGAAAATCAGGAAGAAGCAGATCGGGACCACGATGCTCAGCCGCTGCTTGGCCGCAACCAGGTTTTCATACTGCCCGCCCCAATCAAGCCAACCGCCTGAAGGAAGGGGCACATTCGCAACCTTGGCCTGTGCCTCCCTGACGAACGAGCCCAAGTCGCGGCCACGGACATTGCACTGCACAACGATGCGGCGCTTGCCGTTCTCGCGACTGATCTGGTTCGTTCCCTCCGCCACCTCGATCATGGCGACATCGCCCAACGGAATGAAGCCCATCTCCTCCTGGGTCACGCCATTCAGTCCGGCCGTAGCGCTGGCGAGCTGCACGGTCTGCAGCGCTTCCGGACCGCCCGGAAGCGGGATCGGCAGGCGCTCGAGGATGTCGATGCGGCCGCGGATCGCATCGGGCAAGCGCACCACCAGATCGAATCGACGATCGCCCTCGAACACCAGTCCCGCTTCGGCGCCGCCCATCGCCACAGCGACAACAGCCTGCACATCAGCCACGCTCAATCCGTAACGGGCGATGGCCGACCGGTCGATGTCAACGGTCATGACCGGGAGTCCCTCGGTCTGTTCGACCTTGGCGTCCGCAGCACCCGGGACCGACTGAAGCGCCTCGAGTATCGCCTGCGCCGTCTCCCGCATCCGGTCGAAATCGTCGCCATAGACCTTCACGGCGATGTCACCGCGCACGCCGGAGATCAACTCATTGAAGCGCATCTGAATCGGCTGCGTGAATTCGTAGTTGTTGCCCGGAACCGCCTGGAGGGTGAGATCAAGGAGTCGTTGAAGTTTGCCCTTATGTCCCTCAAGCCGGACCTCTTCGTGCTCTCCCTCATCTTCTCCGGCTTGGGCGTTGTGTGAATCGGCCGCGCCTCCTGCCGCCAGTCGCTCGCCGATGAGGCGATCGAGCTCCGCCTCGGATCGCCATTGATCCTCAGGCTTGAAGATGATGAAGGTATCGGAGACGTTCGGCGGCATCGGGTCGGTCGCCATCTCGGCGGTACCGGTCTTGGAAAAAACGAATGCAACCTCGGGGAACTGTGAAACGACACGCTCGACATCGAATTGCATGGCCTGTGATTGGGTGAGCGAGGTTGACGGAATGCGCATCGCGTGCATCGCGATGTCCTTCTCATCCAGGGTGGGCACGAACTCCTGGCCCAAACGCGTGAAGAGGATGGCTGACGCGGCGAACGCCACGACCGCCGCCACAGCAACGATCCAGCGAAGCCGAATCGCCGCGCCCAGAACCGGCCCGTATGCGGCCTTGGCCCATCGAATGAGAAACATCTCCTTCTCCTGCACTCGCCCGCAGATGAGGATGGCCACCATCGCAGGCACGAAGGTCAGAGACAGGATGAAGGCGCTCACGAGGGCGAAGATGACGGTGAGCGCCATCGGCTGAAACATCTTGCCCTCGACTCCCGTCAGAGCGAGAATCGGAACATAGACGGTGATGATGATTGCCTGCCCGTATACCGATGGCTGAATCATCTCTTTCGCAGCCACCATGACCTCGTGGAGGCGCTCCTGAAGCGTAAGCAATCGACCTTCGTGATGCTGCCGTTCGGCCAGGCGACGAAGGCAGTTCTCGACAATGATGACCGCGCCATCGACGATGAGTCCGAAGTCGATGGCGCCGAGGGACATCAGGTTGCCGCTCACATCGTTCTGGACCATGCCGGTGGCGGCCATGAGCATCGAGAGCGGAATCGCGAGCGCGCAGATGATCGCGGCGCGGAAGTTTCCCAGGAGCAGGAGCAGCACGATGATGACCAGAACGGCGCCCTCCAGCAGGTTCTTCTGAACCGTGTGGATCGTCGCGTCGACGAGCTTGGTGCGATTGAGAACCGGTTGAACGACGATTCCCGGCGGGAGACTGCGACTGACCTCGGTCATCTTTGCATCGACCGCCGCCGCAACGGTTCGGCTGTTGGCGCCGATGAGCATGATCGCCGTACCGACGACAACCTCTTCGCCGTTCTCGCTTGCCGAACCGGTCCGCAGTTCCCGCCCGATCGCGACGCCGCCGGGCACAGCGACATCGCGAATGTAGATCGGGACGCCGTTGCGCGTGCCGACGACGATGGACTCCAACTGCTCGATGTTTTCAATACGGCCCGTGGCGCGCACCAGATACGACTCGCCTTTGTGCTCAACGTAACCGGCGCCCGTCGAGACGTTGTTCCTCTCGATCGCTTCGATGACTTCGGCGAAACTCAGACCATACGAGACCAGTTTCATGGGATCGGGCTGGACGTGGTATTGCTTCACGTATCCGCCGATGGCATCAACCCCCGCGACGTGCTTTACGCTCTTGAGTTGCGGGCGAATGATCCAGTCCTGAACCTCGCGCAGATAGGAAGATCGCTCCAGATCATTCGTGAGGCGCCGCCCCTCCGGTGTGAGGTAGGATCCGTCACTCTGCCAACCGGGTTTCCCGTCGGAGATCGTCGCGCCTACACCGTGCGGATGCTCGTAGGCGATGGTCCACATGTAGACTTCGCCCAGGCCCGTGGCGATCGGGCCCATGATCGGCTCGACGCCCTTGGGTAATGATTCCTTGGCTTCTCCAAGCCGTTCGGTCACCTGCTGACGCGCAAAGTAAATGTTAATCGCATCGTCAAAGACCGCAGTCACCTGTGAGAAGCCGTTGCGAGACAGCGACCGGGTCGACTGCAACCCGGGGATTCCCGCCAGAGCGTTTTCAATGGGAAACGTGACCTGCTTCTCCACCTCAATGGGCGAGAGCGAGGGCGCCACCGCGTTGATCTGCACCTGATTGTTCGTGATGTCTGGGACGGCATCGATAGGAAGCCGCTTGAGCGAGAACACGCCGATCGCCGCGACGACTGTGGTGAGCAGAACGATCAGCCAGCGGTTCTTGATCGAAAAGTGGAGGATGGATTCGAGCATGGGCAGCGACTCCGATGGCGGCGGTCAGTAGAGATGAGAATAAGTCATGGCGGAAAGGCTCGGAACGATCAGTGCTCGTGGGCGGCGCTTCCCTTGCCCAACTCAGCCTTGAGGATGAAACTCCCGGAGGCAACGAACGACTCACCATCCGCGAGGCCCGAGTGAATCGGCACCAGTCCGCCGACGGTCCGGCCAATGCTCACCGCGCGCTTAGCGAAGGTGTTCGCTTCACCCTCGACCGGGACGAACACCGCCGGGCCGCCTTCGACAACCTGGATGGCTTCCTCGGGGACTGCGATCACGGCGGCGGGCATTTCGCCGCCGCTTCCCGTCGAGACGATCTCGACCTGCGCGAACATGCCGGGCTTGAGGGCAACCTCAGACGCCGGCACTTCAATCCGAACCTGCGCCGTCCGCGTCGTTGGATCGACCAGGGGCGAAATGAATGCCACCTGCCCCTCGTAGGCCTGACTGCCGACAGTTCCGACCGTGACCCACGCCCTCGCACCGACCTGAACCTCATGCACGCGCGCTTCGGGCACATCGGCGAGAACCCAGAGCACCCGAGTGTCGGCGATGACGAGGAGCTTCTCGCGATCCGGGCTGACGAGCTCACCGAGTGTGACCTCGCGCTCGACAACCTGTCCGGCCAGCGGCGCATGAATGGTGAACCGGGGATCGATTTCGCCGCTCAGAATGAGCGCCTCCACCTCTCGCTGCTTCATTCCGAGAATGTGAAGGTAGTTCTCCGCGGCGGTCGCCGCTGCCTGCGCGGACTGCTGAACCGCCAGAGCCGCCTTGTATTCGCCCTCGCGACGCTGGACTTCCGTCAGCGCAATACCCTCGGACTTCTCGTACAGGCCGAGCGCTCTATCCCATGCGGTTTTCGCTAGCTCCACCGCTGGAACAGCGGCTTGCGCTGCCGCGCGCTTGATCAGAAAGTCGCTCTGTGCCTGCCCCAACTCCGGACTCTCGACGATGACCAGGTCATCTCCCTCGCTGACGAGGCTGCCTAACCGGACTTTGATCTCCACCGCTCGGCCGGAAAGCGGTGAACCGACGTGCGCCATCGCCTCGATGTTGAAACCTACGCGCGCCGGGGCGACGAACGTGTGCTCGAGAATTCTGGTCTGAGCCCGCGCGATCGTGATGCCATAGCGATCAACCGCGTCGGCGGCGAGAGTGACCTCATCGAGGTGTGCTCCCTCTTCCGCTGCTGAGTGGGCATGTTCATCTCCTTCATCCGTTGCCTGCTCGGGGGTGCCGACGCTCGGTGAGCCGTGATCGTGCCCATGTCCGCTGTCGTGCGGCGCATGCTGATCGCCAGCCGTCGATTCCCCGTGATCGTGGCCGTCACCCTCGGAGTGGCTGGATCGATCGCATCCCGCGATGCAGACAGCACAAAAGAAGACGACGACCGCGACGACATGGGACATGGAACGGGCATTGGTTGAACGCTTCGACTTCATGATGCTCTCCGGCGGGCGGCACTCGCCCGAATTCCTCTATTGGTTCTGCAGCGCGGCCGCTGACTCAGTGGTGCGTGATTCGGCGCTCACACCGGTCGCCCTGACAACACCAGATCCGCCGACGGCGCGCTGCAGACGGATCAGTGCGATCGCGGTTTGCCGTTCAATCTCGATCGCTCTCGCCTGCGTCGAGCGGAGTTCCTGTTCGGCGAGAAATAGCGGCGTGACATCCGTCTGCCCTGCCCGGTAGACATCTTCCGCCTGCTGACGGCGCTGCACTTGAAGCGGGATCAGTTCGCCGCGAATGCGATCAAGGTTGGCGGCGTTGGCGGCGAGCGCCTCGTAGGCGCTGCGCACCTCTTCGACGACCATTCGTCTTGCGAGGGTGAGGTCGTGCCGCGCTTCGATCTGCTCGGCACTGAGGCGGGCCCGGCGCGCCTGTCCCATGTCAAAGACAGGCATCGGAAGCGCGACCGCGGGTCCGGCGATCCACTCCCCATCCCGTTCAACCTCAATCCCCGCTTCGGCGCCCTCCCAGGGGAAAAGGCGCGCCAAGGCCTGTTCGTCGCCCAGCGCTGAGAGTTGCCACCCGATGGCCTGAATCTCAGGGCGATGCGCCAGCGCCACCTCGACCCACCGCGATTCGATCTCGGTGCGAGGCGCTGGAGCAGTCCACGAATCCAGCACCCATGCAGCCGCCCCTGATGGCTCGCCGACGAGCCTCGCCAGTCGTAGCCGCTGCTGGCGTTGTTGCAACTGTGCGTCGGCGATCTCCACTTCCAGTTCCACACGCTGCGCTTCAAGCGTCGTCAGGTCGCCGCGGATGCCTTCGCCAGCTTCAAGCCGGTCGCGCGCCACCGATTCGATCTTCCGGAGCAGGCCCAGGCGAGTCTCGAGGATCGGGATCAGCCGATCAGTCGCTTGCGCCTCCACATACGCTTCCTGCACTTCCGCAGCGGAATCCAGTGCGACCGTCACGGCATCCGCCGCTGCTTTCATCAGCCGGTTGTCCGCAGCACTGGATCGACGCGGAATCTGGAGAGCGGCGATGAAGTCCTGCGCCAGCGATGCCTCCACAACGGTCGTCCCGGCGCCCCACTTGAGCACGATGTTGAGAACAGGGTTGGGAAGGAGCCGCGCCTGGTCGGAATCGGCCAAGGCAATTCGAACGCGCGCCAGCGCGGCCTGAAGTCCTGGATCGGTGCTCACGGCGCGCTGCACCGCCTCGCCGATCGATAGTGTGTCGGCTGATTCCGATTCATCCAGCGGCCCGCCTTCGGTCCGGAATTCGATGGCGACGTCCAGGTTGACGGCCTCAGTGATGGCCGCTTCCGCCTCGGGATCAGGCGGCGGCGATGTTTGACAACCCCCTGAGAAGAATGGCGCAGTTGCTGCAAAGACACAGCAGCAAAGGAAGCGGTTCGACCGCCGTCCGGTGAGCGAACGAATGATCATGACGGTCCTCGATCAGGCACATTGAAAGAGATCAATGGCGCGGAGGCGCAGCCGACATTGTGAAGAAGATGCGCCAACGCCCGGGCCACCTCGCGGCAGTCACCGCGACGGGGCATGCGAAGCGGACTCGCGAGCTAAACGAGGAGGATGACAGTTCGCAGGCGCGCGGCGATGTCAGGTGGACGAGTTGACACGGAACGCATTTCCGCGCGCTCGTCACAGCGAATCTCAACCGCGCTGAATTCAAGCCTGGCAGCGTGCAGGGGAAGCAGAATCGGTGGTGCGTCCGCGCGGGGAGCAATGCGCGCCGACGCGACATCCTCTTCAAGTGGAATGTCCTCACAGGGATGCGGCCCGCAAGGATCCTCGTCGTCTGCTGTCTTGCTGCCACGCGCCGCACCAAGGGGCTGGCATTCCCCTTCGACGGTCTTCTGGCAACCCCATTCGATGCGACTGCCGCCATGTACATCCGAGCAGAGCACCAGGCCGGTGCGCAGCACCGAGGCCCCGAGCCCAATGACCAGCAGGCAGATCCAGAACAGAGATTGGGAAGAGGTGCGTCGCACGGGAAACGTGCCGATTGTAGCCCTGCGAGCGCGCATCAAACCGGAGAGAACTCTCTTTATTGCCCCGCGTCGCTCCGCTCGCATTCTGGGGCCGGCCGTGACTTCGGTTGAATCGAGGAGTCCCGGACTCCACACAATCCCAATTGCGGAATAGGATCGGCGTCGATCCCGTTGGTACCCATCGCCGGCCCCGCCTCTGACCTGCGTCGCTCACTGCCGGGAAGAGAAGCACATGAGCCGCGGCCATGTTCGTCAATCAGCCTCAGGACCCGCCGCTGCGAATGCTCGTGACCTTGGACATGCGCGGCGGTCACTCTTGCCGGGCTTTACCCTGATCGAACTGCTCGTCGTCGTCTCGTTGATCGCGCTGCTCATCGCGCTCCTGCTGCCAGCACTCTCCAAGGCGCGGAGTGCGGCGCGTCAGGCAGGCTGCCTCAGCAACCTGAGCCAGATTCTCGTGGCGAACTGCCTCTACCTCGACGAGCACAACGACGTCATGCCGATTCTCGTCCCCCGCGGCCACGCCCTCCTCGACAATTACAGTCACGGCGGGCGGTATACCACCCGGGCAGAGAGCGCCTGGGAGCACCTCTACCTGCCGTATGAGCGGCCGCTCAACCGGTACGTCCATCCCGATCTTCCCCGCGGTGATGCGCGCACGCCGCGTCGCGATTTCCTCGATCTAATGCAATTCAATTTCCCGGTGTTCGAGTGTCCGGATGATCGCTCCTTCAACCTCACCGAAGACTTCAGCGAACCCGAACCTACCCACGGAACAAGCGCCTACCTGCTCGTGGGTACGTCCTACGCGTTCAACGGCACCTGGTATCCATGGCACGCCTTCTTCTACAACGACGTGGCCGAGCCCATGAACTGGCCCACGGGCGTTCGAGCCTTCGCCCGCGCGAGGTTGCAGATCGCATCGCAGTTCGTGGCTTACCTCGACGAGCCGGGAAACTTCCACGCCGTCTTCCGCACCACTCCGAATCTGAACCACCACGGCACCACCGATGCCTACTCGATGGGGTTTCTGGACGGACACGCCGGCGTGATCCGCTATGACGGCAACCCCTTCCTACCGACGCGCTTCGTACTGTTCCCGGAACAGAAGAAGCGCGATGACAATTAGCCGCGCGACATGACCTGCACGACAATCGGCGTTTCGCGTTCGCCTCGGGGTCCGATCCGAACCCTGCTGTTAAATAACGTGCCTGTCAACCAGAGAGGGTGAGAGTTTGAGAGGGTTGGGGTCGATTTGACGATCCGAACCCCCGGGGTTTGGATCGGGGTGCCGATGCCGCGTTTCGGAAAAGAGAGCGCGGGGCTTTGGACACAGGCGGCGCAAGTCTTTGGAATCACGCCACTTTGCGCGACCTGCCAAACAGCCAACCCGAGAGCCCGTTTTGTCAACAAGAACGCCGCCGAAAACTCGCGGCGGCGTCGTGAACTCCCCGGACTGGGCTCGAACCAGTGACCTAGCGGTTAACAGCCGCTCGCTCTACCAACTGAGCTACCGAGGAATGGGTTTTTGAGCGGCTTCGGTGCGGGGGTCGCCCGACTGGATGCCGCAGCATTGACGATAGGCCCATCATCGGCTTCGTCAAGAGGCGGAATCAGTCCTCCGGGCCTCCGCCGGTCGTCAGGAGGCGGACTTGGATCGACTGGCGGGTTCGTCGCGGCTCCGCGGCTTCGTGAAGCTGGCCGGCGAGCCGGGGCCAGGGGTGGCCGACGGGCGGCTGCGCTCGCGCGGGTAGGTTCACTGCCTCGTCCGATCAGGTTCGGCTGAGCCAGATGACTTCGCCGCTTTGCTCATCGCGCCGGCCCGTGGCGCACTCCACGATGACGCGAGCCACTTCGCCGGCAGGGAGAGTCAAGTCGGCTCCGATGGCCTGTTCATCGAACAACGATCGCAGCATCGGCGTCTCCACGGCTCCGGGCGCCACGGTGAATGCGCGAATGCCGTGCGGCCGGCCTTCCACGGCGACTGAGCGCGTGAATGAGTTGAGCGCGGCCTTGGCCCCGGCGTAGGCAAAGAAGCCGGGGAAAGGTTCTTTGGTCCCGAGCGTGCTCACGTTGACGATGCGTCCGCCGCGCTGCCTGAGCATAATCGGCCACGCCGCGTTCATGGCCAGGGCCGGCCCTATGGCGTTGACGGCGAACGCTGCCTCAAGGTGGCCGAGATCGAGTTGGCCCAAGGGCTGCAGCTCGGCCAGGCCCGCGTTATTGATGAGGACGTCGATGCGGCCGAAAGCTTCGACGGCAGCATCGACCATCGCCAGAACGTCGGCCGGGACGGCGACATCGGTGCCGCGGATGAGCACATCGCCAGCGCCGAGTTCGGAGCACTGATCGCCGACGACTTCGAGGCGCTCGCCGCCGCGTGCGATCAGCGCGAGTTCGTAGCCGAGGCGCGCGAGCTGAAAGGCGGTTTCGCGGCCGATTCCGCTACTGGCGCCGGTGATGAGTGCGACGGGCATGGGCGATTAAAGACCGCGCGGGCGATTCATCAAGCCTCGAGGCGTCGGCCCGACGTCGCGCTGTGGCAGCGCGAGAGCAGGGGGGAGGTGGGGCGGCGCCAAGAGCCCGCGCCCCGTGTAACGTCTCGATTGAAAAAGGGCGATCGAGGGGACTCGAACCCCCGACCCCCTGGACCACAACCAGGTGCTCTAACCAGCTGAGCTACGATCGCCATCGACGCGCGAGTCTGACCCGGATGGGGCCCTTCAGTCGCGCGAGGTCGAACAAAAAGGTAGCATCGCGCCGAAGAACGGTCAATGAGAATCGCTACGGCGGGGTGGAATCCCGTCGGGGATGGGCCTCAATTGCGGTGAAACGCCCCGTGCGCCGCCTCGTTGCTCGCCCGCGGCCACCGACGATCCGCGCCCGCTGGCCTATCCTTCAGGCCATTTCGAGACTGCGGGTCGTGCCCTGTGCGCATCGCGCGGTCGATTCCACATGGAGAGAGGCAGCCACCATGCCCACGATGACCCGATTCCCCAGCCAACTCACCGGCGTCACGGTCCATCTGAATCTTCCGCCCGCGCGCCTCATCGAGGAAGCGATCCGGCGAGGCGAAGGGACGCTCGCGGCCAACGGCGCGATCAACTGCCTCACCGGCAGCCGCACGGGCCGCAGCCCCAACGATAAGTTCCTCGAGGACACGCCGGGCATCCACGATTCGATCTGGTGGGGCAAGGTCAACCGGCCGATGGCGCCGCATCACTTTGACGAACTGCTCGCCCGCGCGACTGATTACCTCCAGCAGCGCGAGGATGTCTTCGAGTTTCGTGGCAGCGCCGGCGCCGATCCGCAGAATCGGCTCAACGTTCGCGTCATCACGGAGCAGGCGTGGCACAGCCTCTTTGCCCGCACGTTGTTCATTCCGCCCGCCGATGATCGCCACGCCGCGTCAATCAAGGCGGACTGGACGATCATCAACGTGTGCAACATGCAGGTGGATGACTGGCAGGACCTGGGGCTGAACGGCCCGGTGGGGATTCTGCAGTCGCTCGAACGCCGCATCGTGCTCATCTTCGGCACGCACTACGCCGGCGAAATCAAGAAGAGCATCTTCTACGCGATGAACTACGACCTGCCGGCGCGGGGCGTGTTCCCGATGCATTGCTCGGCGAACGTGGCCTCGAGCGATCCGAGCAACGTCGCTCTCTTCTTTGGCTTGTCGGGCACCGGCAAGACGACGCTCTCTGCCGATCCTGAGCGGCGGCTCATCGGCGACGACGAGCACGGCTGGTCGGAAACGGGCGTGTTCAACTTCGAGGGCGGCTGCTACGCCAAGTGCATCCGCCTGTCCGAGGAAGGCGAGCCGCAGATCTGGAACGCCATCCGCTTCGGCTCAGTGCTCGAGAATGTCGTGCTCGATGATCGCCGCCGGCCTGACTACGACGACGGCTCGCTGACCGAGAACACGCGCGTGACTTATCCTGTTGAGTTCATCCCCAACGCGCAACTGCCCTCAGTGTGCGGCCATCCCAAGAACGTGATCTTTCTCACGGCCGACGCGTTCGGCGTGCTGCCGCCGGTGTCGAAACTGACGCGCGAGCAGGCGATGTATTACTTCGTTAACGGGTACACCTCGAAACTGGCGGGGACGGAAGCGGGGGTGACCGAGCCGCAGCCGAACTTCAGCCCGTGCTTCGGCGGGCCGTTCCTTCCGCGCCCGCCAAAGGTGTACGCCGACATGCTCGCGGAGCGCATCGACACGCACGGCACTTCCGTGTGGCTGCTCAACACGGGCTGGTCGGGCGGGCCGTATGGCATCGGCAGCCGCTTCAAGCTCGCCTATACGCGCGCGATGGTTTCCTCGATCCTCGATGGGACGCTGGGCATCGGGCAGTTTGCGCCCGACAAAGTGTTCGGCCTGGCGATTCCCGAGTCCGTCAAGGGCGTGCCCAACGACGTACTGCACCCGCGAAGCACGTGGAAGGACAAGGCGGCCTACGACGCCAAGGCGCTTGAACTGGCGCGACGGTTCCGCGAGAATGACGCAAACTACGACCTGCCGGCCGACGTGCGGGCGGCAGGTCCGAGAGTCTGAATCGACGGTGCGGCGTCGAGGTGATGACTCGTACGGCCTCGCCCGAAGCGCCCATTTTCTCACTTTCGCCGACGATTCGACGGAATAGCGAAGTTTTCATTCAGGTTAGACTTGTGCCGAGAGGCAATGCGCTGTATTCTGCGCACATCTTTGCGTGGGATCGCTCGTAGCGTGCGGGCGATCGACTGACGCTCAGTCAGCGGCGGCGGCGCTCCATTGGCGCCGCGGCCCGTCTTGTTGAACAGCAGAATGGGAGTGAATCATGGGGACCAAGGTACTGTGGATGCGGGCACGATTTCTGTCCGTCGGCCTGCTCCTGCCGCTGGCCGGCGCCTTCGGCCTGGCTGCGGATGGCGTCGAAACGGCGATCGGCGATGAAGGTGCGGCGGTGGTCGCCATCGAGGTTCCCGGCTCCGATGCAGTCGTTCGACTGTGGGACGAGATTGATGAGACGGGGCGACGCACGCCGTTTTACTCCATCAGCCTCGACGGCAAGGCTGAGAACGTGCGGCGTCCGGTGGCGCCGACCATTCGCCTGCTCTGTGGCTCGTTTGATCCGCTCGTCGCTGAGCCGCAGGTGCCTGAGGCGCTTCGCGCGGCAGCGGACAGCAGACTCTACCTTGTGCAGTTCCAGACGCAGACGATCGACGCCTATCGCCAGGCGATGGCCGATGCGGGCGCATCGCTGCTCAAGTTCGTGGCGGACCAGTCGTTCGTCGTGGAAATGCCCGGCGAAGTCGCGGAAGCTGTGAAGGAGATGCCCTTCGTTCGCTGGGTTGGCGCGATGCACCCGGCGTACAAGACGGATCCGGCGCTGCTCGCGGAACTCTTTCCGCCCGACTACGGGCAGGGCGGCGGCGCTGCAGGTGGTAACGAGGGCCAGGGCGGCGCGGGTGTGCTCGGAGTCGAAGCGGGCCAGGCCGACGGCGTCGAATACAGCATTATGATGACTCGGCGCGGTCCGGTGCCGCAAAACGCGGTGGCCCAGCGCATCGCCGCGATGGGCGGCGTCGTGCACCAGCAGATTCCCGAAGGCTATCGCATCCTCGCCACGCTGACTCCCGACCAGGTCGCGTCCGTGCTCCGCATGGACGAAGTGCTCTTCATGGACATCCCCGGCGAGAAGGGGCTGGACATGGACATCGCCCGCGAGATCGGCGGGGCAAACATGATCCGCGATACGCTCGGCTTTACCGGCCAGGGCGTGCGCTGCGAGGTCATGGATGACGGTCAGCGGAGCAGCCACCAGGACTTCCAGAATCCGCCCACACTCTGGCACGGGTCTTCCGCAAGCGGCAGCCACGGCACGTCGACTTCGGGCATCGTCTACGGCTCGGGCCGCGGCAACGCGCAGGCCACCGGCATGCTTCCCGATGCCGAGGCCAAGATCATGGCCACGTGGAGCCCTTCGCCGAACCGGTACGTGCACACGCAGCGCCTGGTTGATCCGAACGGCCCTTATCGAGCCGTGTTCCAGAGCAACTCGTGGGGCGATGCTCGCACGCGGTTGTACACGACGATCTCGGCAGAGATGGACGACATCCTCTTCAACACGGACATCTTGATCTGCCAGTCGCAGAGCAACGCGGGCAATCAGGATTCGCGCCCGCAGGCGTGGGCGAAGAACATCGTCTCGGTCGGCGGAGTGTACCACCGCAACACGCTCACTAAGGACGACGATGCCTGGAGCGGCGGCGGAAGTATCGGGCCCGCGGCCGATGGTCGCATCAAACCTGATCTCACGCACTTCTACGATAACATCTTCACGGTCTCGTCGAGTTGCGACACGTGCTACACGTCGTCGTTCGGCGGCACGAGCGGCGCCACGCCGATCACGGCCGGGCACTTCGGGCTCATGTTCCAGATGTGGCATGAGAGCACTTTCCCGGGGTTTGGCGGCGGCAACACGGTCTTTGAAGACCGGCCGGCAATGGCGACGGCCAAAGCGCTGATGATCAACACCGCCATGCAGTACGAGTTCACCGGCACCAACCATGACCACGCCCGCGTCAAGCAGGGATGGGGCATGGCGGATCTGTTCTACCTTTTCGATCACGCCAACCGCATGCTCATCGTCAACCAGGATGTGCAGTTGCAGGAGACGCAGTCGCAGAGTTACCAGGTCGATGTCAGCCCCGGCTCGCCGGCGCTGAAGGTGACGATGGTCTTCCCCGATCCGATGGGCAACCCCGCGGCTCAGCAGGCGCGCATCAACGATCTGTCGCTCAAGGTCACGGCGCCCGACAACACGGTGTACTGGGGCAACCACGACATGCTCGGCAACATGTTCACGCCGCCGGGCGGAAGCGCCAACACTGTTGACACCGTCGAGAACGTCTTCGTTGAACTGCCGATGGCCGGCACGTGGACGATCGAAGTGATCGCCTCGGAAATCAACGAGGACGGCTACCTCCCCACGCCGCAGGTTGATGCGACTTACGCTCTCGTCGCCTCGGGCATCGGCGAGATCCCGATGCGGTTGCAACTGTCGCGCTGGGTGGCCGGCGTGCAGGGCGATGCCGAAGTGTTTGCCGCGACGCCGGGCGAGGTGGTCGTCTTCCTGTACAGCGTGGCCGGCACGGGCAGCACGTACATCCCGCAACTCGACGTGACCGTGGACCTCGCTAACCCGGCCCAGGCGGGCATCCGCACCGCCGACCAAAACGGCTATGCCCTGCTGCGCAAGCGCATCCCGAATGGATCGCAGGGGCGGCACGTCTGGGTGCAGGCGGCCGAGTACCAGCGCAAGTCCAATGTTGTCGAGCAGGATATCGAATGAGCGAGTTTGATTGACGCTCCAACCCCCGCGGGACGCTCCCGCGGGGGTTTTTCATTGGACGGCAGGTGAAAGTGGCGGCCGCGCGAGCCGTCGGCGTGGCGCCGGCGATTCAAACGGAGCGATAAAACTGAGATTCGATGGAATCGAGTTGCGTCCTCGCCGGTTTTCTGGTATCTTGGAACTTATGGATCGGCTCTCGATCCGGCCAGGCGAGGGGGACGGCGTGAGGGCGTCGAGCGCGTGACCGTCGCGTTGGCTCAACATCACTATCTGGAGACCTGAAATGGGAACGAGGATGACGTGGACGACCAGCCGACTGCTGTCGGTGGGGCTTCTGTTGCCGCTGGCCTGCGGCTTTGGCTTTGCGGCCGATTCGACTGAACGGGCGACGGTGGAATCCGGGCGAATCCGTTCGCTCGCCGTTCCCGGCTCGGATGTGGTGATCAACCTGTGGGACGAGGTGGAGGAGGACGGCCGGGCCGTGCCGACCTATTCAATCAGCCTCGACGGGTGCAGCATCGCGACCCAGCAGCCCGTTCGCCCCACGGTGCGGCTCAAGTACGCGTCGTTCGACCCGCTGGCGTTTGAGCCCGAGGTGCCGCAGGCGCTTCGGTCCGACGCCGATAACCAACTCTACATCGTGCAGTTCCAGACGCAGATGATCGAAGCGTATCGCGCAGCGATGGCCGACGCGGGCGCTTGCCTGCTCAAGTTCGTCGCGGATCAGTCGTTCGTCGTCGAGATGGAAGGCGAAGCGGCGGACGCGGTGAAGGAGATGCCGTTCGTTCGCTGGGTCGGCGCGCTGCACCCGGCGTACAAACTCGATCCGGCGCTCATCGGCGAGTTGTTCCCTGCTGAGTCAGCGCAGGCGGCTGCAGGCGCGGACGCTGGCAATGCGGGTCGTGACGAAACGGCCGTGCTCGGGGCAGATGTGGGCCAGGGCGGCAACGGCGCCGTGGAATACAGCATCATGATGACCCGTCGCGGCCCGGCGCCGCAGGCCGCCGTCGCGAATCGAATCGCGGCCATTGGCGGCGTGGTCAACCAGACCATTCCGCAGGGCTTCCGCATCCGCGCCACGCTCAACGCCGAGCAACTCGCGCAGGTGCTCCGCATGAACGAAGTGCTCTACGTCGATGAGCAGGGCGTTCAGGAAGATGACATGGACATCGCCCGCCAGATCGGCGGCGGCACGTTCCTTGAATCCACGCTGGGCTTCACCGGCCAGGGTGTCCGGGCCGAGGTCATGGACGGCGGCGTCCGCGCCAGCCACCAGCAGTTCGAAGGCCAGGTCATCGTTCACTCGCAGAACAGCGGCGACGCCAGCCACGGCACATCCACCTTCGGCATCGTCTTCGCCTCCGGCGCCGGCAACGCGCAAGCCACCGGCATGATCCCCGACGCCGACGGCAAGATCTTCTGCGACTATGACCTCGTGCTCAATCAAAGTCAGAATCGCTACGGCCTCACCGCGGAACTCGTTGATCCAAACGGGCCGTACCGGGCCGTCTTCCAGAGCAATTCGTGGGGCAACAACCGCACTCGCTCGTACACCACGATCTCAGCCGAGATGGATGACATCTCGTTCATCAACGACCTGATCATCTGCCAGTCGCAGAGCAACGCGGGCAGCCCGGACTCGCGCCCGCAGGCGTGGGCCAAGAACATCGTCTCGGTCGGCGGGGTCTACCACCGCAATACGCTGAGCAAGGCAGACGATTCCTGGGGCCGTGGCGGCAGCACCGGCCCGGCGGCGGATGGTCGCATCAAGCCCGAATTGACCCACTTCTACGACCAGATCTTCACCACCAGCAGCAGCAGCGACACGAGCTACACCACGAGCTTCGGCGGAACGAGCGGCGCCACGCCCATCGTGGCCGGCCACTTCGGCCTGCTCTTCCAGATGTGGCACGAAGGGGTCTTCCCCGGCTTTGGCGGCGGTTCCGACGTCTTTGACAGCAGACCCGCCATGGCCACCGCCAAGGCCCTGATGGTCAACTGCGCCGTGCCTTACAGCGGCGGGGATTTCACTCGCTTCAACCAGGGCTGGGGCATGCCGGATCTGACGTATCTCTACAACAACCGCGACACGATGCTGATCGTCGATGAGGCGGACGTGCTCGAGCAACTGCAGAGCGCGCAGTATCAGGTCACGGTCGGGCAGGGCGGCGGGCCGCTGCGCGTCACGATGTCCTATAGCGATCTCATGGGCAATCCCGCCGGACCAGTCGCGCGCATCAACGACCTGTCGCTCAAGGTCACCGCGCCCGACAACACCGTGTACTGGGGCAACAACGGGCTGACCAGCGGCAACTGGTCTACCTCGGGAGGCAATGCGAACACGATCGACACGGTCGAGAACGTGTTGATTGAGGCGCCGGCCGCGGGCACCTGGACCATCGAAGTGATCGCATCCGAGATCAACGAAGACGCCTACCTCGACACGCCGCAGGTCGATGCCGCCTTCGCGCTGGTGGCGACGGGGATCGACGGCTTCAGCGGCGGCATGCGCATCGCCACCAGCGGCGCCTGCCCCGGTGAAGTCAGCGTCAACTGGTCCGACGCCCCGCAGAACGTGACGCTGGGACTCGTCTTTGCCCTCAACACCGGCAGCACGGTCATTCCTGGCGGCCCCTGCGCCGGCACCACGCTCGGCCTCGGGTCGCAGCAGCTTCAACTCGTGCAGACGACCAACAGCGGCAGCGGCAACGGCTCGATCTCCGGCAACGTCGGCCAGAACTCGGTCTGCAACGGGTATCTGCAGATGATTGAGACCATCGCTTGTGCGACGAGCAACGTCGTTCGCGTGGGTCCATAACTCCGCATCGAGCCGCTCGGTGCGGTGACAATTCGTTACATGTCCTGCGGCGCCCGGTTTCTCCGGGCGCCGCCGTTTTTGCGCTCGTCGCAAAGCGAGGCCAAAAAGAATGCCCGACGATCAGCAGAGCCGAACGCCGGGCCTCGTGGGGGTCAGAAGAGAGTTCGTCGGGGTCACAACTCCAAACCTCCGCCGGCCGGGGGGTATTCCATTCCGGAGCGAGTCTCTCCTGTTTTTTTTCGGCTCAACGGTCGGCCTCGCCTTGCCGTCAGGAGGTGCGCGAGATGACCGCCAGCGCCAGGTCGTCGAGCAGTTGCCGGGCGGCCGATTCGGGGGCGGCGGCCAGCTGTCCGCGAGCCTCTTCGACCAGCCCGGCGGCGACGCGGTGGGCGGAATCGACCGCTCGGCTGGCCAGCAGCAACGACCGCACCCGCGCCGTCCAGTCGTCCTCTCGCGCCTCCGCGAGCGCTTCGAGCATGGCCAGGCGCTGGTCCGGCGCGGCGGCGTCGAAGAAGTGGATCATCGGCAGGGTGAGTTTGCCCTTCTCGAGGTCGCGGCCGAGCGATTTTCCAACGATGCGCTCTTCGCCGATGAGATCGAGAAGATCATCCTGAATCTGAAAGGCAACACCCAGCCGGCTGCCGTAGAGCGCCAGCGCCTCGGCCAGAGGTGTATCGGCGCCGGCCTCCTCCGCGCCCAGCCGGCAGCACAGGCTGATGAGCGAAGCGGTTTTGCGCTCGACGATGGCGAAGTAGGTCGCCTGGTCGATCGACCAGTCTTCACGGTGATGAACCTGAAGCAACTCGCCGGAGCAGAGTTCGTTGGTCGTTTCGCCGATGCGCCGGCTGATTTCGGGCCGGTCCAGCGTCGAGCAGAGGTGAAAGGCATTGGAGATGAGGTAATCGCCCAGCAGAACGGCCATCTCGTTGCCGCGCAGGTGGTTGACCGTGGCGGCGCTGCGGCGCATCTGGGAATCGTCGAGCACGTCATCGTGCACGAGCGTTGCCATGTGGATGATCTCGGTCACCGCGGCGAGCACGCGTACGGTGTGGCGCGGCAAGAGGTGGCCCGCCGATGCTTCGCTGCCGCCGGCAAGCCCGCAAAGCAGGGTGAGGGTCGGGCGCAGCATCTTGCCCTGATAGCGGGCGACGTGGCGGCACAACTCGTTTACGGCCGGCAGATCGCTGGCCAGTTGCCGACGGATAATCTCGTTGACAGCCTGCAGTTCGCCCGAGAGGAACTCATGAATGGGTCGGTACCGCTGGGTGTGCTCGATCAATCCCGGCATCCGGAAACCTCCGCGGCGGGAGGTCCGCCGACCATCCCCTGACGCCATGATAGCCGCTGAGTGAGGGTTACCAGCCCCTGAGACGGCACGATGCGGGCTGGGAGACTGCGAAACTGGGTAATCGGCTTAGAAGAGTGGGTCGGCGTCGGTCCACTTTTCGGGCGAAAGTGAGGAATACGCGCGCCATCCCGCCGGTTTGGTGTATGGTTACAGGGGCTTTTTCTACAACGCCACCAGCCCGTTCGACGGCGGGTAGAAGTGGGCGGTCCGGATTCTCAAAAAGGAGTGTTTTTCGTGATGACCAGAATGAGGATGAGCAGTTACGTGATTGGGGCCATCGCGGCATGTGGCGCCGTGGTGTCGTCCGCCGCGGCCAGCGACAACCGTACCGGTGGCCAGGCGCAGGCCGTGGAGTTTGTTGAGCGACCGGGATCGCTCGAATTCAGCGGCGCAATGATTGCACGGCCGGTGCAGAACGACGCCGGCAAGAACGCCGCCGCCCGCAATCTGATTCTGAACAACTTCGTCGTCAACAAGTACATCGATCTCAACGACGAGTACGTGTTCCAGCTCCCCGAGGGCGTCACTGAGAATCAGGCGGCTCAGACCCTGATGGCCACGGGAAACTTCGAGTACATTCAGCCCGACTGGATCTGCTATCCGCAACTCAATCCCAATGACCCGAGTCGCGGCAGCCAGTGGCATCACACCAAGATGGAGAGCTACGCGGGCTGGGACGTGCACACCGGCAACTCGTCCACGCGCGTGGGCATTTGCGACACCGGTCTGCGCACCGCTCACGAAGAATTCGCGCAGCATCGCGCCGACGGCTGGAACGCCGTCCGTAGTCAGTGGGAGAGCCAGGGCGGCAACGTCCAGGACATCAACGGCCACGGCACCCACACCAGCGGCTGCGCCGCGGCCAACGGCAACAACTCGCGCGGCGGCCTCGGTGTGGGTTGGAGCCTCGGCCACCGCATCCTCCGCGTCAGCGAATCGAGCAACGGAGGCGCCAACTTCTCGACGCTTACCTCGGCCGCCATCAAGGCCGCCCAGAGCGGCGACAAGTGCTCAAGCGTGAGCTACAGCGGCGCCGACAGCGCGTCGGTCCGGACGACCGGTACGACCGTCAAGAACCTCGGCGGACTGCTCTTCTGGGCGGCCGGCAACGAGAGCCGCAACATGCCCAGTCCGAACCGCGACGCCGATGACGTGATCATCGTCGGGGCGACGACGAGCAACGACGTCCGCGCTTCATTCTCAAACTACGGCGTCTACGTCGATCTCTTTGCGCCGGGCGACAACATCTTCTCGACCTGGAACAGCCACAACAGCAGCTACGCCATTCTCAGCGGCACGTCCATGGCCTGCCCCATCGCCGCCGGCGTGGGCGCGATGATCTTCTCGAACAACCCGGGGATCACGCCTGATCAGGTCGAAGAACTGCTCAAGAACTCGTGCACCGACATCGGGGCAACGGGCGTGGACACCATCTACGGCTACGGCCGCGTGAACCTCAAGAACGCCATGAGCGGCATCGGCGGTCCTCTCACGCTCGCCATCACCCCGATTCCGCTCAACGGCGGCGGACAGGTGACCTTCAATATCACCGATGCCGCACCGAGCACTGACTGCGCCGTGTACTACAGTATCTCCGGACTTGGCCAGACGTTCGTGTCCGAACTCAACGTCACCTTGGGCATCGCCAACCCGATTCGTGCCGGCGGCATCAAGACCAGCGACAGCAACGGCAACGTGAACTGGAACAACCTTCCGGTGCCCAGCGTCCCCCGTCGCTTCTATGTCTGGTTCCAGGCAGCCGAGCGCAACGGTCGTGTTTCGGACATCATTGACACCTGGGTCGATCCCTGATCGGCCGCCTCATGCACCGCGCCAAATGGCGCAGTGAATTGCAGTCACGAGAAACGCCCGCCCCGCGCCTTGCGCGGGGCGGGATTCTTTTTGCATCGGATCAGTTGTTGCACCGGATCACGCGGGTGGCACTTCCAATCCGCGCATGACCGAGGCGACAGCACGGCAGAGTGCAAGCTCACTGCCGACTGCAGATTCACCGCAAGACATCGCAGAGCACGCGGAGGGATTCGCAATCTGGCGTTAGTCCAGATCCGCCGTTTTCTGCGGATCTTCTTGCCTGAGCCGGAGTGACGTTGCCTGCATCGATCGCTGCAGCGAGTCAGTTCAGGCCAAGCGCCTGACACATGGCGGTCCCCATGTCGGCGGGGCTGGGGGCCACCGTCACGCCGTCGGCCTTGAGGGACTTGATCTTGGCTGCGGCGGTGTCGTCAGCACCGCCGATGATTGCGCCGGCGTGGCCCATGCGCTTGCCCTTGGGGGCGGTCTGGCCGGCGATGAACGCCGCGACGGGCTTGGTCATGTGTTTGCGAATCCAGTGGCCGGCTTCGGTTTCGTCGCTGCCCCCAATCTCGCCGATCATCAGCACGCCATCAGTATCGGCGTCGCTGTTGAAGATGCTCAGCAGCTCTATGAAGTTGAGTCCCTTGACCGGGTCGCCGCCGATGCCCACGCAGGTGCTCTGCCCTACGCCGCGGCTCGAGCACTGCCACACGGCTTCGTAGGTGAGCGTGCCGGAGCGCGAGATGATGCCCACGGCCTTGCCGGTCTTCGCGTCGGCGCGGTGCATGTGGATGTAGCCGGGCATGATGCCGATCTTGCAGCCGCCGCTGAATTTCGCGCCGGCCCCCTCGCCGGAGATGCGCTTGCCCGGCGTGATGACGCCGGGGCAATTCGGCCCGATGAGATGCGAGCCGGGGTAGTCGCGCAGTAGCGCCTTGGTGCGGATCATGTCCGCGGTGGGGATACCTTCGGTGATGCAGCAGATGACGCGGATGCCCGCCGCCGCGGCCTCGATGACGGCGTCACCGGCGAATGGTGGCGGGACGAAGATCATGGTGGCGTCCGCGCCGGTGGCCGCGACGGCGTCGGCGACGGTGTTGAAGATCGGCAGCCCGTTGGGGTCTTTCGTGCCCCCCTTGCCCGGAGTCACGCCGCCGACCATCTTAGTGCCGTATGCGAGACTGCCCTTGGTGTGGGTGGCGCCGGCAGCGCCGGTGATTCCCTGGCAGATGACTTTGGTGTCGCCGGAAACGAGGATGCTCATGATCGCGCTTTCGCAGCTGGAAGGAAGATGCGGATCCTGCGACGCGCGCGGCAAGTCGTTGCGGCGCAGCGCGCTGACACAAGTGGTGAGGATATCGCGAGCCCGGAAAAGGTCCAACTTGCCGTTGGCCGAGTCGGCAAATTGCTGTCTTGACCCGTGTCCCCGGGCCTGCATGATTGACTTGGACCAGCACATATCCGAGCAGGAGCAGGCGCATGCACTTTACCCAGCCGCTGTTCATCCTTGTCGCCGCGTTCGCCGTTTCGATTGCGGCCGCAGGGGCGGATGCGAGCATCGAGACGCGCGAGATCACCTACACCGACGGCGAGGTGGAACTGCAGGGATATTTCGCATGGGACGACTCGGTCTCCCGGCCCCGGGCGGCGGTGCTGATCGTCCACGCCTGGTGGGGGCTGGGCGAAGATGAAAAAGCCCGCGCCCGCGAGCTGGCGGGGCTGGGCTACGCGGCCTTTGCGCTGGACATGTACGGCACGGGGAAGATCACGAGCGACCCGAATGAGGCCGCCCAGTGGGCCGCGCCGTTCTATGCGGATCGCGATCTCGCCCGCAGCCGCGCCGCGGCTGGTCTCAAGGTCCTCACCGAACAACCCGAGGTCGATCCCGACCAGGTGGCGGCCATCGGCTACTGCTTCGGTGGCACGATCGCCGTCGAACTGGCCTACAGCGGGGCTGATCTGGCCGGGGTCGTCAGTTTCCACGGCAACCCGCTGCCGGCGCAGGAGGGCGACGCCGCCCGCACGCAGGCGCCGCTGCTCATCCTGCACGGCGCCGCCGACACGCTCGTGTCGATGGAGGACATCCGCCGGTTCACCGAGGCGCTCAAGGACACCAATGTGGACTGGCAGCTCGTTGTTTACAGCGGCGCCAAACACGCCTTCACGACCCGAAGCGTTGATGCCATGAACATCCCCGGCGCCGCCTACGACCCCGCGGCGGATCAGCGGTCCTGGAGGCAGATGCGGTCGTTTTTCGAGGAGGTCTTCTGACCGCGGCGGCCGCGGCGCGGCAATCACCGCTTCGGACGTCGGCGGTAGTGAATTCCAGCCGCAGCGCGGCTACGGTTTGACCCCGCACGGATGCGTGGTGCACGGTGGGAGAAGGACGGATCATGTCGATGAATCTCGCGCAGCGAACGAGCGAAACGAGCCCGGGCAGCCGCTATGGCTCGGAGACTCTCACGCACGGCATTCGGGTGCGCGTCGTGCCTGCGTTCATGCCGGGCCATTCATCGCGAAACGATCGCAAGTTCGTCTTTGCCTATCGCATCAGCATCACCAATGAAAGCGCTCGCCGCGTGCGCCTCTCGTCGCGGCACTGGATCATCGTGGACGCCACGGGCCGCCTGGAAGAAGTGCACGGCGAAGGCGTCGTGGGGCAGCAGCCGGTGCTCGATCCCGGCGAGTCCTTCGAATACGCCAGCCACTGCCTGCTCAAGACAGACTGGGGTACGATGGAAGGCACGTATCGAATGCAACCGGAAGGCGGCAAGGCGTTCGAGGTCGCCATCGGCCGCTTCTACCTCGTCGCCCGAACGGCTGAGCCGTCGCGGGCTGGCGGCGAAGCGAGTTAAGAGGCGCGCATTGCCGACCACGGCACGCCGCATTCCGGGCAGACGCCGCTGGTGTTGCCGTGGAGGTTGTATCCGCATGCGGAGCAGAGACGGCGCAGGCGGCGGATCGAGCCTCGAGCCCAGCTGAGCACCCATCGACAGCCCAGCGCGATGAAAAACAGAATCGTCAGGGAAGCGAGTTGCCCGGTCCAGATCGGCCGTAGTGGAAACGACTGCGCAAGCATGTCGGGATCTTCGCGAGGCACGCCGGTGCCGGGCACGAGGCCGGTGAAGTCGCCGTGCCAGTGCATCGCGTACCACAGCAGCGGCGCCGGCCAGCCGAATTCGCGGCGGATGATCATGAAGCACTCGCCCGTGTAATCCAGCTGGGCGCGCTCTTCCTCCTCGGCGAGCCATCGCGGTGCCGCATCGAGCACGGCCAGGCGATGGCCGTCGATTGGCTTCGCACGGCACAGCGTCATCGTCTCGAGCGCGGATTTGTAGCGGTGCATGAGGATGGCGTCGCCATGTCCAGCGAGAAGGCTCTCGTTTCTGCGCACGTTGGTGCCGGGAAGCATAATCGGGCGCGTGGAGGCCCACAGTGACCACCCGGCATTGCTCAGCAGCAGCAGAGGCAGCGTCCAGAGCAGCGTCGAAGTGAAGTTCCAGTGGCGCATCATCGCGGAGCCCGCCTCACTTCCGCATTTCCACCCATTCGATCAGGCGCGCCAAGCTCGTACCTCGGGCATCGATGATCGACTCGTCCGTCACGCCGGCGTCGCGGAACATCTGGATGATGGTCTGCAACTGCTCATGCGAGCGCGGCGGCCCTTGGTCCGACACCGCGAGGTACGCGACCGGGCTCAAGCCGTTGCTTGCCTGCCTGAGCGGATCGGCGCCGGCGCCGAGCAGCCATTCGATCACCCACGGATCGGCGTACAGCATCGCGTTGTGCAGCGGCGTGTGGCCCGCCTGGTCGGCGGCGTTCACATCGCAGCCAGCCTCAAGCAGCGCGTTGAAACTCGCCACGACATCGTCTGCTCCCTCGGCGCTGCGCGGCATCGGGAGGATCGGCACATACGCGAGCACACCCGCGCCGGAGTCATCGACGGCCTGTGCATCGGCGCCGTGCGCAAGCAGCCACACGATCAGTTCGGGGTCGTGCTGCATCGCTGCAACGTGCAGCGCCGTGCGGCCCACAGGTCCGGGCGCATTGACGTCGGCGCCGTGCTCCTCGAGCGACTCGACCACATCACGCAGCCGCATGGCGACGGCTTCGACCAGAGCGGTGCTTCCGTGCTCCTCCCGCGCTTCGAGATTGACGCCGGGCTGCTCGATGAGCAGCAGTGCAGCCTGCGTCTGCTCGGCCTGAATCGCGACGATGAGCGGCGTACGGCCATATGGCCCGCGTGCGTTGATGTCCGCGCCTGCGGCAAGCAGTGATTTGATTGTTTCCGGTTGGCCCGACGACGCGGCGGCGACAAGCGGCGTGACGCCGTTCGCAGTGGCGGCGTTCACATCGCTGCCTGCGGCGAGATGCGCCTGAACTGCGGCGGAGTCGCGCGTGAGGATGGCATCGACCAGCGGGATGGCCGGCGGAGCCGAAGCGCGCTTGCAAGCGGAGGGAAGCAGGCAGGAAGCGACAGCCGCCAGAGCGGCGAGATACCGCAAAGCGCGCAACCTGCGGCCAGCGAGCCGCTCCCGTCGGTATGTACACCTATCGATCACGGCAAACTCCGAATCAACAGGACAGCCCGCGCGGCCGTTGCCATAGTCGATTGTACGGGAACGCCGGCTCCGGGCGATCGATCCCGTGCTTTGCGTTCAGTGCAGTCGAAACAAAAGAGGCCCCGCACCTGTCGGTGCGGGGCCTCTGCGTCACTCAGGAGAACGCGGAAATCAGTTGGGCGCCTGGACGACGTTGCTGGTTTCGCAGTCGGTCGTCTGGACGAGCTGGAAGTAGCCGCCGCACGCGCCGTTGGGCAGAGTGGCGTTGAAGTTGCCCGCGCCGGCGCCGGAGTTGAACTGCCGGGCGATCTGCAACTGGTTCGTGCCCAGGCCGAGCACCGTGCCGGCGCACGGCCCGCCGGGAACGACGAACGAGCCGGTGTTGCGGGCGAAGACGAGGGCGAGGGCGACGTTGGGGTCGGCGTTGGTCCAGCCGAAGAGCCCGCCGCCCTGATTGCGGCAGGTGCCGGTGAGCGTGAGCGTGAGGCCTCCACCCATGCCGCAATCCACGGAGATGAGTTTGAATGCGTCGATGCCGGCTTCGGTCACTGAGTTGTTGGGATTGTCCGATGAACTGAAGCGGAAGCGCATCTGGCTGGTGAGCGGGAGGTACTCGGTAACCGTCAGTGTCTCGGTGCGCCAACCCGGCTCGTGGCCGAGGGTGCGCATGACGGTCCAGTTGCTGCCGCCGTTGTTGGATACTTCGGTGACGAGGAAGTCACTGCTGTCGTCGTTGTAGAACCAGCGGTCGTAGACGAGCAGGACGCTGGACTCGCCGCTGAGGTCGAAGACGGGGGAGGTGAGGGTCGTCGGCCCGCCGTCGAGGTCCTGGTTGTTGCCCAGACCGGTGACCCAGCAACTGCCCGAGCCGTCGGAGTCGGTCGTCGGATCGCCGCGGCCGCCGTTTCCGGCCGGCACGCCGCGCGCCCAGGCGCCGTCGGTGACGCTCTGGTTGACGACGGTCCAGCCGTTGTTGGTTTCAAAGTTGTCGCTGACGAGCGTGTTGAGCGCGTTGGCGCTGAAAGTCGGGTAGGTCTCAGCGGGCGCGCCGGTGGGATCGTTGACAACCTGCCCGCGGGTGGTTTCGGAGCTGACGTAGAACTCAACCATGCTGCCGCACGGCGACGCGGGGAAGGTGGCCTGGTAGGAGTTCGGCCCGAGGATGCCCATGGGAATGTCCACCCAGCCGCTGCCGTCGTTGAAGTGAAGCACGCCCGTGTCGGCGCGCGGGTCCGAGCCGCGGCTTGAGACGTCCACGCGCAGGGTGGTGCCACCGCTGGGCTGGATTGTCTCAGGCAGCCCGTTGGGATACGTGAAGGTGAGGCTGGCCTGCGAGGCGGTCACATCGACGATAAACAGGCCGCGGGTGATGTCGCTGATGATGACCGTACCGCTGGGGAAGTAGGGGTACGTGCTCCACGCGCCATCGAACGAGGCGGCGTCGTCGCCGGGGTACGTGTCGAACCACCCGGTCTGCACCACGTCCATCGGATCGGTGGCGTCGAAGATGCGCAGGCCGCTGCGATAGTTCGCTTCGAAGATGAAGTTGCCGTTCACATACAGGTTGTGGTCGATCGCCGGCCGGCCCGAAGTGAACGTCGTCACGAGCGTGGGGTTGGTAATGTCGCTGACGTCAAAGACGCGCGTGAGCGTCGTGTTGGTGTAGCCGTTCTGCTCGTCGAGTTCATCGTCGAGGAAGAAGAAATTGCGATCTTCGCTGAGCCAGCCCTGATGGCAGTAGTTCAGGCCGGGATACACGTTGCGGCCGACGCGGAACATGTTGGACTTGTTCGTGACATCGACGATGTCAAACGCGGTCTGACCGTTGGAGCAGAAGGCGATCTGCCGGCCCGCATAGGGACCCGAGTCGTAGGTGACGACCTGAACGTCGTGGCAGTACGGTCCGGCGAACTGGCCGGCCAGAACCGGATTGGACGGGTCGGTGAGGTCGTAGATGACCAGGCTGCCGTTGTTGATGTTGGCGCCGCACAGATAGAGGAACCCGCTCACTTCGTCCACGTGGACGTTGTGGGTTCTCGACAAGCCGTTGTGCGTCAGGCTGCGCACGAGCGTGACGTTGCCGTTGTCCACGTCGGCAAGGCTGATGACCTGGATGCCGCCGCCAGTTTCGTTGCTGAAATAGCAGTGGTCGCGATAGACCTTGACGTCACCCCAGAGGCTGCTGTTGTGAGGGATCTCGGCGACCAGTACGGGATTGATCGGGTCGGTGATCTCGACGACGGCCAAGGCGCCGCTCAGTCCCATGAGCGCGTATTCCCGGCCGGATGGCGAGACGTAGCCCCAGCAGTCGTTGCCGGAATCGGGATTGCTCGGGAACGATGACAGCGGCATGAACTTGAGCAGCGTGACGTTTTGAGCGTCAAACTGGGCAAGCGCGGGAGTACCCGCAAGTGCGGCGGCCACCCCAAGCATCGCCGCGCCTTGGCAAACAAACGACCTTAACATGCTGATTCTCCAAATGACGAGGCGCCCAAGATGCCGGAGGGGTGAACCATTCGCCGGGCCAGCCCCTCTCGGGACGGCCGGCGTCCGCTTCCAAGTTCAACCACACCACGAAAAAGAAGAACCCGGCGAACTCCAAATACATTCCCAACAAAGACCCTACGGCAGAATAGCAGTTGAAATCGTATTGGATTTCACGGAATCCGCTCCATCGACGCCGCGCCGAATCACCGCCTGGAGGACAAGCTCTCGCGAGGGAGCATTGGCGGGGATCAGCACTGTCATCGCGGCGTGGCCCTGCTGGTTGGAAACCGCGCTGCCGATCACGTTGACGGGCGTGAGAATGTCGAGCGTCATCCCCCCGAGGGCAGGAATGGACGGACCAGCGCCCAGGCCGGTCATGCTGTAGAGGAAGTAGATGCGCTCGTTGGCTTGGGCGTGGAGCACGTCGAAGGTGGCCCGCTGGCCCCGCGCCAGCGCGGTCGTGCTCAGGCGCGGGACGACGGTGGTCTGGCTGCGGATCTCGCCGGCTTCGAACTGGACGGTGTGGACGTTGACGTAGGCGCCCTCGCTGATGATGTCGTCTTCGTACATCTCGTCGATGGGGATGCCCGTGGCGATGCGGCGGAGCCCGTTGCCGTCCGGCATAAACATGTGTCCGTGGCCGAGGTGGGCGATCATATCGCCGTAAAAGCCGGCCCGACCCTGGTGGAGGTGGGCGTAGAGCAGATTCTCGGGCAGGAAACCTTCGATGTAGAGATCGATGTCCAGCAGGTTGGTCACGTCATCGTATTTCATGATGCAGTGGCCCGTGCCCTGGCTGCCGGTGGGCGGGTTGTGCTGGTCGCCGGTCAGGTAGGTGTCGAAGTACCAGACATCGGCGCTCGCCGCCGCCGTGCACATCGCCGCGCCGAGCGCGGCAGCAACCATCATCTTCATCACGCTCTTCATCGCCAACTCCTCTTGAGCCGTGCTCAACTTTGCTCTACTGAAAGTGCAATCGCCGCCATCGACCGCGCTCGCGCGGCATGAATCGTCAGAAGAATGTCCAGATCAGAATGCTGCTCAGTTCGCACGAGCCGCCCTCTAGCGCCTGGAAGAGCACGCCGCGATTTCGCGCTGCGCGAGGCACCATGACGTCAAACAGAGCGTGGCCCGTTTCATCCGCCCGGATACTCCTCAGCAGCGTTGGGGAGCGGATGCCAAAGTTCACGCCCGCGCACCCGGGAACGGGCGTGGATCCGTACTGGAAACCGTAAATCACGTGCACCATCGCCAAGGGCAGGGCGCCGGCCACGTCGAAAGTGTTGATCTCGCCGGCGCGCCCGGGGATCGGGTTGGCCAGGCCGAGTTTGGGAACCAGCAGAAAGGCGTGCGTCTGGCCTTCGGTCGTCCGACCGGTGCCGCAGATGTGGCCCGAGTCGCTGATGCCCGTGGCGGAGTTGAGCGTGTCCCATCCCGAGAGCGGCGGCAGGAGCGTGTTGATGTTCTGGATCGTTCTGCCCGGTTTCCAGAGGACCGCCTGATACTCGCCCGCGGCCGGCAGATACGCCTCGCCGACGGCTTCGCGCAGAATGTTGATCGAAAAGGCGCGCGCGTCGCCGCCGACGGGAAAGGCGCCCAGGTCAGTCATCACGTTGTTTTCCCACATGAACGGGTGGACGACTTCGTCGCCCGTGTCGCCAAAACCCACGATCACGCCGTTGCGATTGCTCGACGTGGCCTCGGCGTGCAGGCCGCCGAGGGTGCCGATCTCGTGGATCTGGTCGTTGGACCAGTACACGGCCAGGCGATTGCTCTCGCCATCTTCGGACCAGCCGGCGATGAGTTCCGAGTCGTTGATATGCATCGCGGCACTGGCGGTGTGGCCGGGCAGGGCGCCGAGGTCGGTCATCGCGTTATCGCGCCAGACAAAGGCCCGCCACTGGCCGTTTGTGAGTTGTGAGCTCCCGACCGCATGGCGAGAGTCATTGATGCCGTAGGCCCGCGCGCTGTCCCCCCCGAGCGTTCCAAGATCCATCCGTTGCCCGGCATTCCAGGCGAAGGCCCGCGAACTCAGACCGTCCGCCGTTTGCATGCGGCCTACAACTTGTCGAGTAGCGTTGAGCCCGTGGGCGAAGCCTTCATCGAAGCCGGGCAGCAGGCCGAGGTCGGTCATCTGCCCGTCGACCCAGAGGAAGGCGTGCCAGTCGCCGTTGGCGGTCTGTGCGGCGCCGACGACCTCGTTGTTCTTGTTGATGCCCAGCGCGATGCTCATCTCGCCGCCGAGCGTGCCGAGGTCGAGCCCGATGTACCCCGGGTCGTGTCGAGCGATGGCCGGCGAGGCAGACGCCGCGGCCACCGCCAATACGGCAACAAGCCGAAACCGAAGCAGGTTCTTCAAGGGAGAAGCTGTGCGCATGAATACCCCGTTAGCTAATCGAAAGACGCATGGAAATGTTCCCTGAAACGGATTTCGCAGAGCCGGTTTGACCGCTCGGGGATACTTCGGACGTTCAACCTCGGCGTGGATTGCGTCCGGAAGCCCCGGGAGGGCGCCGGGGACGGTCAGGTCGGTTGCCGACCGGCTCGATTCGCGTGGAAGCCGGCGTGGCGGCCTCGGCCGGCCAGCCGTTCTCATCGCCGCTACTCTCGGACGTTTCGGTCGCTGGGTCGGGCGACGCGGCTTGGTCGGGCTCGTCCCCCACGACCACGCCTTCTCCGATGCGGTCGCCGAAGATCATCCGCCCGGCGGAGGTCTGGATCGAACTCGTGACCGAGCACTCGACGCGGTGGCCGATCAGGTCCGCGGAGTGCTCGACGACGACCATGGTGCCGTCGTCGAGGTAGCCGACGCCCTGGGACTTGCCTTCGCCGCGCTTGACAATCTGGATCGACAGGCGCTCGCCGGGCACGGCGGCGGTTCGCACCGCGTTGGCCAGATCGTTAATGTTGAGCACCTTCACATCATCGATCGCGGCGACTTTGTTGAGATTGAAATCGGTCGTGACGAGGTGCGCGCGGTACTCGCGGGCGACCTCGAGCAGCATCTGGTCCACGCCCATGCCCGGCACGTGCGCCTCGACCACGGAAAGATCGATGTGCGGGTTGTTCTGGAGCTTGCGCACCATGTCCAGGCCGCGCCGGCCCCGGTTCCGTTTCAACCTGTCGCTTGAGTCGCTGAGCGTCTGGAGTTCCTCGATGACAAAGCGGGGGATGATGACCGGAGCGAGCAGAAAGCCAGTCAGGCCCACGTCGAAGATGCGGCCGTCGATGATGGCGGAGGTGTCGAGAATGAGCGGCCGCGTGCCGCGCAACTGCTTGCTGAACTCGACGTAGGGGATGACCAGGCGGAACTCATCCTGCGTGCTGTACACGACCGACACGCCGAGATAGCACAGCGTGATGCCGAACGCGGCCTTGATGGCCACGAGGATGCGACTGCCCGCTTCACCAGGTTGGAAGTCGTGCGCTTCGAGAAGGAGTTCAAGGATCCAACTGATGGCGACGGTCGCAAGCAGCCCGGCGATCAGGCCGAACAGCGCTCCCGTCATCCCGGAGAGTTTCTTGTGGGGCGTGAGCGCGTCGACCGTGATGGCAGCGCTGCCCAGAAAAAGGGCCACGAGCAGTGGCAGCCACCAATACTGTACGAAAGTCGCCGTCGTCTCGTCGTCCGAAGAACCTGACCCGCCGCGCAGCAGGCTGAGCATGACAACCGTGACGAGCATGATGAGGAACACGCCGCGGATGATGATCAGGGCGCGGACGCGACTACGCTCGCTGTCTTCTTCCACGTTGACGGGAGTTCGGCTCCGTTCGGACATGCCCCAATTGTACGGTGAGCGGGCCGAGGCTACCATCCGTTTCCGGTTTGGCGCTTCGGATCACCCCTTGATCCGTCGGCCGGGCCCGGTGCACGGGTGGCCCACGAACCTGGTCAGAGCCTGACCGCAGCAGCCATAAGTGGTGTTCATTCGGGGTATCGGCAACCTGGCCGGCGGATCATCGGGTGATCGGGCGGCACCGGCTCATGTAGGCCCGGCCTGCAGGTCCGAGCGAAGCCCGGCGGTGGCGCGTGCGTGGTGCAAGTGCAATCGCTACCCGTCGGCCGAAAGCGCTGGGTGCGCGCGGCTCCGCAACTCGGCCTAGGTACTGAATCGAACGTCCTCAGTAGAACTGGTGACTCAGCACCTGGCTGATCTTGCATTCGCTGGGAATCGCCGCTTGGAAGACGATCCGAACATCCTCCGTACTCTGCGGGACCGTCCGGGAGATGGACGCGATGCCCCATTGGTTGGCCACGGCCAAGCCGACAATCATCGGCTTGTCCAGTTGGAGAATCGCGCCACTCGCCACGCCGCACCCCGGGATGACCGTTCCTCCGCCAAATCGCGACGCGACGAATACGACGCGAGCTCCGGGAGTCACTCCGTTGGCGATCAACACGTTCTCAACGCCGGCCGAGCCCGGGACGGGTGGCTCAAGTGTGAATGAGGTGGTCACGGGGTGGAGAATCACACCGCGCGCCGGATCACCCTTCGTGAGGCCGATAATGGCGCCGTAGTCATTTATGTCAACGGCGCTCCCGATTTCGCGTCGCGCCGCTGGTGGAATTAACGAATTCAGATCGACCATGTGTTCGTCTTCCATGACGTAACCGACGATGGCGTCCGAGTCTAGGGTCATGGACCCGACGATCACGCCATGGTTGTTGACGGCGCTGGCGCTGCTCTGCCATGCCATTGATTCGTCGTGTATTACCACAAGCTGTTGATCCACCCACTTGACGGCGTACCAAAAATGGCTCTCCGCTTCCAAACCTCCGACGATCAGCCCTGCATCATTGATGTCGGTCGCGACGCCGTTGTTTCCTTCGGGCAACATGTCCAGTTGAATCAGATCGCCGCCTTCCCACAGGAACGGGCGATTGTCCGTGCCGGGAATCTCCGCCGTTCCCACGACCGACCCAGAGTCGTTGATCGCGTGCGCCGTACCTCGTGGCCCACCAAACGTACCCAGATCTCGCATCACACCATCCTGCCAGATGAACGGATGTGGATAATCATCAGGCGGAGCTGAAGACTCACCAACAACCTGGCGGTTGTTGTTGATGTCGTACGGCTGGGCGAGCCAGCGGCCGCCGAGCGACCCCAGTTGAATCCGCTGGCCGTTCGCGAGCCACAGTACCGCACCTTCTTCGCTGCGCTGTCCAACGATGTCTCCGTTGTCGTTGATTGCGGCTGCAAAGTTGCTGCAACACGGCGCTTGCGGGTCCAGATCAGATAGAATTCCTTCGCGCCAGAGAGACGCTCGCATGTAGGTCTGCTCATCGATGAAGTACCCAACCACAGCTCCAAAGCTGTTAATTCCATTTGCGACCGATGACCTGCGCGGCGCGCTATCCATGAGAAACATCGCGTACCGGTAGTCTTGTCCCAGAGCCGGCGTCACGAGCGCGAACGTGAGATAAAGTGAAAGCAGAAGCAACGGCCCTTGGACCTCAGCTCGACTGGATGCTGTCATGATTTCCTCCGGGTGTACGAGGGCGAGACATCGCCCGGCTCGTCTGTCTGCAGAAGCGCCAGTCCGCTGAACCGGCCGCACCGCTTTCCCTTCAAGAGGCGAGGCTGTACAGATGTTACACGGAAGTTGCCCCTCCCGAAAGGCCTGCCGGCTCAAATCCGCAGAATTTCAGGGTGAAGTGATCGGGTCGGGCGATAAGACACCAACCGCCTCGCCGCTGGGCTGTCGTTGCCGTGCCTCCTCACCGCCCGCCGCCAGGTGCCGGCTTCTCACGCGCTTCGGACGACTCGCGCACGCGAGTGAAGGGCAACTCAATCAATTGGCGGTATGAGCCGTTTTCTTCGAGATGCTCGAGCCGGAAGGTGTAGGCGTCGGGACCCGTGAAGTGCATGGTGACGCGGTAGCGCTGGCCGGGGCCGGCGTCAGCCCGGGCGTGCCAGTCCCACTCGAGCGTGTCGGCCTTGGGGCTGGTGATGGCTCCGCGCGCGACGTGGCCCTGCTCGTTGATGTTCTGGAATCGCACTTCGTTTTGGCCGGGCTCGATCCAGATCTGCCCTTGGCCATGCTCGAACATGCCATCATCGCCGCCGACCCAGCCGCGGACGCTGAAACTCCGCCCGTCGGGCCCGTCGATGAACGTGTTGCGGACGCGAAAGGTTTCGCCGCTCTCGTTGGGCTGCGAAGCGATCCACTCGCCGCCAAGCAGTCGGCGCGCGATGTCCAGCGTGGCATCCGGGCTGGCCGCGTTGCCTGCGGCGGCGGCGAATTTCTCCTTGAGTTGGTTCAGCGTCCACTCGTTGCCTGCCTGGAAGAAGGTCTCGGCGGCGTCCCAGTCAGACCCGCTGCCCCAGCCCGCGCTGACGAGGCGGATGTGCGTGCGGTTGGCGCCGAGCGGCTCGAAATACCACACGCCCCACGCCTGCTCGAGCACTTTTGCGTGCGGGAAACCGGACGGGGACTTCTCGACGCGCGAGGAGAGCATGCGCTGCGGCTCGAGGCTGAGGATGCGGTGCACAATGGTCGTTTCATCTCCGATCGTGCCTTGCGGGTTGTAGTTCGTCTTGATCGAGCCGCCGATGCGCAGATCGACCTCGGCCAGCGGCGTCATCCACGATTCGATGCCGTCCTCGGTCGTGAAGGCATCCCACACCTGCGCCAGCGGCGCATCGATCTCGGCGTTCCACTCGAGCGTGCGGTTGCCCGGAGCGCTTTCAGGCTGCGCGACGGCCGCGGGGCAGAAAGCAAAAATGAAGCCGAGCGAAACGGCAGCAGAGAGGCGGGCGAACATGGGCGTGGTCTCCAGTTGGCAAAAGGAAGTTGAGCGGTGAGCAATGTCATTGCCAGGCGCCGATGATGGCGCCCATGAGCAGAAGGAAGACGAGTTGAAACAGGACGTCGATGCCGAAGATGCCGTGGCGGTGGTCGAAGGAGATGTGCCCGGTAACGCCGATGGCCAGCGCAAAGCCCGCCCAGACGAGCAATCCCAGGAGCAAGCCCTCACCCAGCGTGTCTGCGCCCGCTGCGCCGGCGATGATGGCGAAGACGAAAGCCGTGAGCAAATAAGCGACGATCATGATCGAGAAGAAAACGGGCGGCGGCATGCGCTTCTGCACTTGCGCGAGCTTCTGCTCATCCCAGCCGAGCAGCGCGATGCGCTGGCGGCCGAAGAGCGCGGTGTACCAGAGTCCGCCGAGCAGAAATGTCGTCAGGGCCGCGACGAGCACCGCCCAGTAGTTGATCCCTGCAAAGTCGATTGTCATCACGATTCCCTCAAGCCTTGAGCAGCGGTCAGTTGGTTCGGTCGCGACCATCGCGGCCCGATGCGGTTTGATCGGTGTCGGGCGATTTCCCTTGGGTGCGCGGCGTTTCGGGGCTGCGCCTCGGCGCGGCCCAGTTCGTCCCATCCGCGAGAAGCCGGTCGAAATAGTCGCGCAGTTGAGCGACCGCGGTTTCGAAAGGCTCAAGGTTTTTGTACGCCTTGGCCTGCATCATGCCGCCTTCCATCACAGTGAGTATGAACGACGCCAGCGCTTCGGGATCGGTGTCCTCGGGCAGACGATCGAGAGCCGCCTCGACCGAGAGGCGAATCGCGTTGCGCCAGCCGGTGAAGTTGTCGGCGATCATCTGCCGGGCCGCGGGATGAGTGTCGGCGAGTTCGAGCGCGAGGTTGCCGATCGGGCAGCCGAGCCGGCACTCGGTGAAGATGAGCATCTGTCGATATCCGTGGAGCACGCCGAAGATCCGCTCGATCGGGTCGGTAACGCGGTTGTAGACGGGGTCGATGACTTCCGGCCAGAGGTTCTGCTTGTACCACTCAAGAACGGCCAGCAGAAGGTCTTCCTTGGTGGGGAAGAAGTAGTAGAGGCTGCCGCTGTTGGCCTCGGCGGCCTTGAGGATCTGCGCCACGCCCGTGGCCGCGTATCCCTGGGAGAGGAACAGTTGCCGGGCGGCGTCAAGGATGCGTTCGCGGGTGTCGGACTTGGGTGTCATGGGGCGTGCTGCGGCCTGACCAGGACTTAGTTGAACGATCAATCAATACAGCGTACCCGCGTCGCGGCTGCGATGTCAACGCCTTTCAGACACATTTCTCGCAGAATCCGGTTTTTGTGCTTGCCGATATATCTGTACGTGATATATTTGTTGCGGAAGCCGAGACTGTTGAGTGAACTCCGGCGGCGCGCCGTTCCCGCAGACCACGCCGCAACTGAAGGAACCTGCCCCGTGTCCTCGAAGGTCAAACCCCAACGCGAGTCGCTGGAGATCGTCGTACTGAGCGTGCTCAACGAAGAGCCGCTGTACGGTTATGCCATCATCAAGCGCGTGGCCAGCCGCAGCGACGATGCGATCCGCCTCACGGCCGGGGTGCTCTATCCGCTGCTGCACGAACTCGAGGCCGCGCGGCTGATCGAGTCCACATGGGAGACGGTCCGCAGCGATCGCGCCGGTGAAAGCAGCGCCGGTCGCAAGCGCAAGTGGTACCAGATCACCGCCCGAGGCCGTCGTCGGCTGAGTCAGCGGGCCAGTGCGCTGCGCGCGTTTCAATCGATGATCGAGGCGTTCCTTCCGCCTCACGTCGCTGCCGACGAGGAGGCCGCGACGTGAGCGTCGTCGACACACAATCACCTCCAGCCGCAGTGCACGAGCCGGAGCGCGATGCGATCGACTCGTGGCTCGCCGTGCTCGTGCGCCTGCTCGATGTGGCGGGCCGGCAGGCGGACGCGATCCGCGATGAAATCGAAGCGCACCTGCGCGAGCGCGTGCGCGATCTCATGATCACCGGCCGAAGCGAAGCGGAAGCCATCCGCACCGCGATCGGAGAACTGGGCGAAGTGGCCGACCTGGCCCGACGATTCAGCCATGCTTCCAGATCACGAACCAGGAGAATCATTATGAATGCAGCAGTGCTTGCCTTCGGCGCCATTGGCGTCGCAACCGCGACGGTGTTCATGGGCAACCCGCAGGCCGGACCATCGCGCGTGGCCGTCTTCCAGGCCGCCCCGACCGCCCCTCGCGATGCAACACCGGTGCTTGATGACAAGCGAGTGAAGGTCGACTTCCAGGGCCAGCCTCTCATCGACGTGCTCGGATTCCTCAGCGCCAGCGCCGGCCTCGACCTCGTGCTCGACAGGCACGCGCTCGAGGATCACGGCGTCGATCTGCAGGAGGAAATCACGCTCTCGCTGAGCAAACAGCAGCCGGTGTCGAGCATCCTCAAGATCGTCGCCGAGCACGCGCGAGAGCCATTCGCCTGGCGCGCGTCGGGTTCGATTCTCGAAATCTCAACCGATGATGAGTTTGATCGCAGGGAGATCGTGCTCGCGTCTTTCGACGTGCGGCCGATTCTCGACCTCCTCTGGCAGACCACGCAGGACGAAGACGAGGCCGCGACACGGCTCGAGTCGCTGGTCGTCGAATACGTCCAGCCCTATTCGTGGAGCGTGAACGGCGGCGATCTGGGCAGTCTTCAGATCGTCGGTGGCAAGATGTTCGTCAAAGCGCCCTCGCGCTTCCATCAGCCCATTGAGTGGATCCTCGCGCAACTCGAAGACAGCGCCACCGAGCAGGCGGCGGTGCCCGGCGGCATGGGGTGGAGGCGTTCCGACGCGACGAGCCGGTACTACCGCTCCGCACCCGCGGGGATCGGACAGGGCACCGCGCCTTCAACCTGGTCGCCGCTGTCGCCTGGCGCCGCCCAGACGCCTTCGGCTGCGGGGGGCGCGGGTCGGGCCGGGGCATTTTCAGGCGGGAGTGGAGTTTCGACCGGCGCTGCGCCCGCCGCTCCCGGCGCTGCGCCTGCCGCTCCCGGCGCGGCGGGACAACCCCCGTCACCTTGGCCCGCGGCGGACCGCGGCGCCCAGAGCGCGCCCGCGGCGCCCGGCCAGCCGGGTTCATCTCCGGCCCCAGTTGACGAACCCGAGCAGCCGCAGCCACAATCGGGCGGCGGCTGAGCCGTTGGGTGCAGGGTCCAACTCCCTGATTTGACAAGACCTCTTTACCTTTGCAGTGCAGCGGGTACGCTCGAAAGAGAACCCGCTGCGCTTTTCAGTTGGAGAGGATCGGCCATGAAGATCACCAGCGAATCGTTCACCCACATGCAGGCGATGCCCGATGAATTCGCCTTCTGCGTGCCCGACAGCAAGAGCCACGTCGCGCTGGGTCCCAACCGCAACCCGAAACTCTCCTGGAGCGACGTGCCCAGCGGGGCGAGGTCGCTCGTTCTTCTTTGCGTCGATCCTGATGTGCCCAGCGTCGGCACGGACGTGAACAAAGAAGGGCGAAGCGTTCCGGCAACGCTGCCCCGCACCGACTTCTATCACTGGATCGTGATAGATATTCCGACCAGTTGCCGCGGCATCGCCGCCGGTGCCAGCAGCGACGGCGTGACGCCGGGCGGCAAGAAGAACCCGAAGGGGCCGGCGGGCTCACGGCAGGGTGTGACGAACTACACCGACTGGTTCGCCGGAGACGAGCAGATGGGCGGAGCCTACCGCGGCTACGACGGCCCGGCGCCGCCGTGGAATGACGAGCGGATGCATCACTATCACTTCAAACTCTTCGCGCTCGATGTCGCTCGGCTTGAAGTGGAAGACGGCTTCGGCGGGCCCGACGTGCTCAAGGCGATGCAGGGGCACGTACTCGCCGAGGCCGAAATCGTGGGGAAATACACGCTGAATCCGAAGTTGCGCCAGAGGCGTTAGAGCTTTAGCGCAGGCCGTCGGTGATGAGGTAATCCTTCGTGCGGGCCAGCGGCGCCCAGAGGCGCATGTCATCGAGACTCTCGAGCGTGCGCGATTCGCTGTGGTTGTCCATGAAGGTGACGCTGACCTTGCCGGCCCATCGTGCCGCGACGTAGCCGACGTCGGCAGCCGAGACAGGATCATCCAGGTCCCACTCGCGTTCGGTGAAGAAGGGCGAGTGGATTTCGAAATAGCCGTCGCCGTTGACAGGATCGAAGCGCTGACCCTGCGCGCTGTACACCGAGTCGGTGAAGACGATCATGCGATCAGGCGTGCGGCAGTCTTCGATCCTGCGAGCGTAGAACGGCCCCCAGCGATGCGTGGCGTTGCCGTCAAAGCCGTAGTACCGCGTGTCGCCGCCGAGGAAGCGGCTGTTGAGCCCGAAGCGCGGGAAGACGCTGCGCTCGTAGGTGTCGGTGGCGGGCTCGCGGTCGTAGTAGAGGCTCTTCCAGTTCCAGTCTAGGTACTTGATGAGGCGCCAGGGATAGCGGTTCGACACCGGCGGGGTGAGGCGGCGATGCTCGCGGTCATACGCCACGAACGAGTCGCCGTAACCCGGCAGGAGATTACCCTTGAAGTCGTCGGCGTAGACGTAGTAGGCCATCTGCAACTGCCGGATGGCGGCGATGCCATTGAGCGAACGGGCCGTGGTGCGGGCGCGCGAAAGCGCCGGCAAGAGCAGACCGACGAGCAGGGCGATGATGCTGATGACCACGAGCAGTTCGATCAGCGTAAAGCCGACGGCGATTCGTTGCGGGAGGGATCGAGGCGGCCGAGTGAGATTAGCCTTTGCAGCCATGACGAACTCCTTTCGAGATCGCGGCTGTAATTGAGAACACATCGTACTCATCGGCAGAATCCCGGCAACGGGGTCAAATCCCTGATATGGCGGTCCACTTCGGTCTGATTCCATAAGTATCTTTAATTACATATGTTACGTAGCATTCTCGGGGTGGTTTCCCTGATCCGGAGAGATTGCGTTGACTATTGAGATTGAGTCTCAACAATCGTAGCGCTCGTCGCAACCGGCGGCAGACTCACCGTTTCGCCGTCCGCCGAACCGCGTCACGCCGCGCCTCACGAGCCCCGTTCGCGATGAGCCGGGGGCTGTGACCGGCTTGCCGCAGTGCGGCGCCAGATTGGGAGATCCGCTATGAATCGTCCGCTCGTATTCTGCTCGGCCGCCCTTACGCTCGCCGTGGCGTCCTCTGCGGCCGTGGCGCAGTTCAACGTCGGCATCGCCACCGATGATGTCTGGGTCTACCGGCACTCGGCCAACCCCGGCAGCGACCCCGTCATTCGCGTCTGGGGCGATGGCACACACGAACTCAATCCGACGGGATATCCCGGTTCGCTCTTTTCGCAGGACTACTTCTCCTACGGCTTTGCCTCTTGGGATCTGAGCGATGTGCCCGGCAACTACCGCTGGAACGGCGCCACCGTGACCATCACCGTCGCGCCCGACACGAACTACGATCCCACCACCAACGACGTCTACCTCCGCCTGCTCTCCGACTCGTTTGATGAGAGCACGTTTGTCTTCGGCGTGGGGCCGCATCCCGTCGGGGGCGAGAACAACCGGATCGTGGGCGACGACAGCCGGGCCGCCAACGGTCCCGGCTCGACGATCACCTTCCAGATCCCCCGCAACATCCCGCAGAACATCCTTCAGTCGTGGGCTCGCACGCGGCGCATCAACTTCGTGATCACGTCCGACTGCGACTTTGCCAACGAGCGGCAGATTCTGCGGATAGGCTCGTCAGAGAATGTGCTTTACGACGGTCCGCAACTCGTACTCAACTGACCCGGCACACCTTGTAATTCAGCGGCTTCACCTGTGGATGGGGCGGGTCCGGTCCTACCATCCGCAGGTGGAGCCGTTTCAGCCGACGAAAGCGTCGAAAGGCCGCTGATGAGTTCTTCCAAGTGGATTGGTCGACTGGCCACAGTGAGTTTTCTGTTCTTCTTTATCAAGGGGCTGGTCTGGCTGGCTGTGGCCGGGGCTGTGGTGCTCGGGCTCGCTGAGGCGTCCGGCTGATACGTCGGCGCCGCTGGCGCGGCGCTGTCCGACTGAAAAGGAGCGTTGATGAACGCGCAAGCAGGCATTATGGACCGGCTGCGGAGCGGCACCGCCGAACTGCACAAGCAGGCGGAATCGCGCCCGCTGCAGAAACAACTCGGCGCCGGCACCTTGCCGCGCGCCGCTTTCGCCGCCTACATGGGCCAGTTGCTGCTGGTTCATGATTGTCTCGAGTCGTGCCTCGATGCGCAACTGGAGCGCGGCGGTCATGCGGCGTTCGCCGTCGCCTGGCAGTCGCTGGCCCGGCATTCGGAGAATCTCCGCCAAGACCTGGTCGCTCTCGGCCTCGAGCCACACGCGGTCGCGCCGCTGCCGGCCACCGCGGCACTGCTCGATGAACTCGGGCGATGGAGCGATACCGGCGATCTGGCGCTCATCGGCGCACTGTACGTGCTCGAAGGCAGCATGAACGGCAACCGCTTCATCGCCAAGGCGCTGCAGCGGGCCTGGGGCGTTGAAACCGCCAACGGGCTGTCGTATCTCGACCCATACGGCGAAGAGCAGCGCCCGACCTGGGCGGCGTTCCGCAGCCGCGTCAACGCCGTTTCGTTCTCCGAAGACGAAGCGTCGGCGATTCTCGCTGGGGCCGATCGGATGTTCCAGGCCATCGGCGAGATCAGCGACGAGCAGCACACTGCGATTTCGCTCTGAGTTGCCGCCGCGCGATCGAAACGAGTGGGCGTCACTATCATTCACGCCATGGCCGAGCCGCGTGATCCATCCCGGCGCCGGCGCAGCACGCGCCGCGGCAGCGGCAAGGGGCTGCGGCTGTTTGTGGCGATCTATCCGCCGCCGGAGATCGCCGAGCAGATGCTCCGCGTGGCGCGCGACCACCTCGACGAGCACGCGGCCGCATACGAGGGGGCCGGCGCGCAGTTCGTCCCGGCCGAGCAGGTGCATCTGACGGTGCACTTCCTGGGCAACGTGCCCCCGCGGGCGCTGAGCGAGACGATTGAAAGCATCGATCGGGCCAAGAAGGGATTGGGCGGGTTCGTGCTGACGCCGCGCGAGATCATCACGCTGCCGCGCAGCACCCGGCGCGGGCGACCGCGGCTGATCGCCATGGAAACCGATGGTCCCGCGGATCTGCTCGAACTGCAGCGGCGGCTGGCGCAGCGCTTTGCCCGACCGGCGCGGCAGGAGCCCGGCGAGCGTTTCTGGCCGCACCTGACGCTGGCGCGGTTCAAGTGGGGCGGCGGCGGCGAGCCCCTGCAGCGTCCGGCCTGGCGCGGGTTCGGCGAGCGAGCCGCCATGCCCGGAGCCTTTAATGTGCGCGAGTTCCACCTCGTCAAGAGCGTGTTGCGCCCGCAGGGCGCAGCGCATCAGAGCGTCGCCAGGTGGCCGCTCGTCACGCAGTGACTTTGCGCGCGGCAGCGGCGTCGCTACCATTGCCGCTGCACGCATCTCCAACCGCACGGGTAAATCAATGGCGTCTTCCTCGAAAGCCGAATCCGAAAAGATCATCTACTCGATGATCGGCGTGAGCAAGAGTTACGACCGCAAGCAGGTGCTCAAGGACATCTACCTGTCCTACTTCTACGGCGCGAAGATCGGCGTTCTCGGTCTGAACGGCTCGGGAAAGAGTTCGCTGCTGCGCATTCTTGCGGGGGTCGACACCAGCTTCGACGGCCAGGTCGCCGCGGCTCCGGGGTACACCATCGGCCATCTCGAGCAGGAGCCGCTGGTCGATGAGACGGGCACGGTCATCGACGTGGTGCGGCAAGGCGCGAAAGAGAGCCTCGATCTGCTCGCCGAGTTCGAGCGCATCAGCGACCGCTTTGGCGAAGATCTCGATCCGGATGAGATGGATCGGCTGCTCGCCAGGCAGGGGGAGGTTCAGGAGCGCATCGATCATCTCAACGCGTGGGACATCGACAAGCAACTCGAAATGGCGATGGACGCGCTGCGGTGCCCGCCGCCCGAGTCGCCCGTGAGCGTGCTCTCCGGCGGCGAGAAGCGACGCGTGGCGCTCGTGCGACTGCTGCTGCGCAAGCCCGACATTCTCCTGCTCGACGAACCGACGAACCACCTCGACGCCGAGAGCGTGGGCTGGCTCGAACAACACCTGCGGCGTTACGAAGGCACCGTCATCGCCGTCACGCACGATCGATACTTTCTCGACAACGTGGCAGGGTGGATCCTCGAACTGGATCGGGGCGAGGGCATTCCCTGGAAAGGCAATTACTCCTCCTGGCTCGAGCAGAAGCAGGCGCGGCTGGCGGTGGAAGAGAAGCAGGAAAGCAACCGCCAGAAGGCGCTGAAGCGAGAACTCGACTGGGTGCGCAAGAGCCCGCAGGGCCGCCAGGCGCGGAGCAAAGCGCGCGTGAGCCGCTACGAGTCGATGCTCAGCGAGGATGTGAAGGAACGCGCCAGCCAGATCGAGATTTTCATTCCGCCGGGGCCGCGCCTGGGCAATCTGGTCATCGAGGCCGATCACCTGACCAAGGCCTACGGCGACCGGCTGCTCATCGACGATCTCTCGTTCTCGCTGCCGCCCGGCGGGATCGTCGGCATCATCGGACCCAACGGGGCGGGCAAGACCACGCTCTTTCGCATGATCACCGGCAGCGAGAAGCCCGACGGCGGCTCGATCCGCATCGGGCCGAGCGTCAAGCTTGCCTACGTCGAGCAGAGCCGCGATTCGCTGCCCGCGGGAAAGAACGTCTGGGAAGCGATCAGCGACGGCGACGATGAACTCAAACTCGGATCGCTCACCGTCAACAGCCGCGCCTACGTCGCCCGCTTCGGCTTCACGGGCCAGGATCAGCAGAAGCGCGTGGACAGCCTTTCCGGCGGCGAGCGGAATCGCGTGCATCTCGCGCGAATGCTCAAGAGCGGCGCCAACGTCATCCTGCTCGATGAGCCGACGAACGATCTCGACGTGAACACGCTTCGCGCGCTCGAAGAGGCGCTCGAGTCGTTTGCCGGCTGCGCGGTGGTCATCAGCCACGACCGCTGGTTCCTAGACCGCATCGCCACGCACATCCTCGCGTTCGAAGGCGACAGCGAGGTGCACTGGTTCGACGGCAACTACACCGCCTACGAGGCGGACTACCACCGCCGCATGGGCGCCGACGCCGACCAGCCGCATCGGATCAAGTACCGCCGGCTGACGCGGGCGACGTAATCGGACCGGCCAGGAGCGGCGGGGAGAAGTGAAGAGTCGCTTTCGGCGCTGGTTCCGGCTGGTTTTCTTGTCAATTCAGCGAAAGTCGATTAGAATTATGGATAGTGTCGTCCGTGATCCGGTGCGCCGATGCGCCACCTCGGGAGGGAGATCCGAATGCGTCTGTGCCATTGCCTGCTCGCCGCCGTCGCTGCGTGTCATTGCGCTCTGAATTGCCCCGGTCAAACGTCTGCGCCGATCGCCGCTGTTGAGACATCGACATCAGTGCAGTGGGTTCTCTTTGCCGACAAGGGAATCGAATCACCGGCCGCGTTGCAGTCGGCGCTGGCGGCTGTCGAGTCGGCCGCCGACCCGCACACGATCTCTCGGCGGCGGGCCCGGAGAACGCTGCCCGGCCTGTTCGACGAGAGCGATCTGCCCGTCGTGGATTCGTACGTGCAGGCGGTGAAGGCGACGGGCGCGCGCGTCCGCGTCACCTCCAGATGGGTCAACGCGGTGAGCGTCGAAGCGACCGCGGAGCAACTCGCGGCGATCAGCCAACTGCCGTTCGTCGAGCGCACGCAGCCGGTGGCGCGATCGCGGCGCATCGAGCCGCTGCCGGAGATCAATCCCCTGGGCGAAGCAGGGCAGGGGCAGCGCACGGCCGGGTTCTACGGGCGCTCGGAGGAACAACTCACGCAGATCAACCTCATTCAACTCCACGAAGCCGGGTACACCGGCCAGGGAATCCGCATCGGCGTTCTCGATACCGGCTTTCGCCGCACGCATGATGCGTTCAACGATCCGAATCATCCGCTGCAGGTCATCGCCGAATACGACTTCGTGAATGATGATCCCAACACGGCGCCCGAGGGCGGCGATCATCCGGATCAGCACACGCACGGCACGATCATCCTCGGCACGCTCGGCGCCTACCTGCCGGGCGAGTACGTCGGCGCTGCGTACGACGCGTCGTTCATCCTCTGCAAGACCGAGGACATCACGAGTGAGACGCCGGTCGAAGAGGATTACTACGTCGCCGGGCTTGAGTTCATCGAAGCCAACGGCGGCGACATGGCCACGGCTTCTCTCATCTACATCGACTGGTACACGCAGGAAGACCTCGACGGGCAGACCGCGGTGTGCACGATCGGCGTGAACATGGCCACGGCCAACGGCGTGCACTGCTGCAACGCCGCGGGCAACTCGGGCCACGATCAGAATCCCGCCACGTCGCACCTCGGCGCGCCGGCGGATGCGTTCCAGGTCATCACCTGCGGCGCTGTCGAGCCGACGGGCGAGATCGCGGGTTTTTCATCCGACGGCCCGACCGCCGACGGGCGCAACAAGCCCGAAGTGCTGGCGCGCGGCACGCAGGTCATCAGCGTGTCACCCGACAGCGATACAAGTTACTCCGAGTCGGCGGGCACTTCGGTCTCGACGCCGCAGATCGCCGGCGTGGTGGCCTGCCTCACCAGCGCGAGGCCGAACTGGTCGGTGGACCAGTTGCGCGAGGCGCTGTTCGCATCGGGCGACTACTTCATCGCCAACGGCACGTTCGATCCGCTTTACGTCCACGGCTTTGGAATCATCGACGCGTATCGTGCGCTGAACCTGCTCCAGGTTGGCGCTCCCGTGCCCGGCACCGCCGGTGCGAACAACACCCTCAGCGCGACCGCCGCCGATCCCGGCGCGCGAATCTACTTCGTGTACTCGTTCAGCGCCGGGTCGGCGAATGTGCCGAATTGTCCGGGCGTGCAGCTCGAACTGAGCCAGCCGATCATCGCCGGCTCAGTGGTGGCGGATGGCAATGGGCTCGCGGAGATGAGCCGGTTCGTCCCGGCCGCCGCGTCAGGTCGCGCCATTCACCTTCAAGCCGTGCAGCCCAGCGCCTGCCGCACGTCGAACCACGTGGTGCATCAGTTCCCGTGAGCTGGAGCGACTGAAGCGGGGCGCGACTACTGCGGCAACTGCACGACGTTGCTCGTCTCACACGGGCTGCCAATGACGATGATCTGCACGTAGCCGCCGCACTCCTCCGGCGGCACGCGAATGAACAGCCGGCCTTCGCCTTGAGGTCCGGTGTCGAACGACCGCACCAGTTGCAGATGGTCAGTGCCGAGATCGAGTTGCGTGCCTGAACACGGGCCGGGAATGATGAACGTGCCACGATTGCGCGCGTAACACACACCCGCCCACCGGTCAGGCGCGCAGCGGTCCCACGTGAGAGCCAATCGACCGGGACAGAATCCATCGACCTCGATGTGCGGCCGCGGATCTTCGTAGCACACCGTGCCGCTCCACATGTTGTTCTCGAACGGCTCTCCCGTGAACGCCGGAAAGCGCATGCCGACGCCGGTTGTGAGTTTGAGATCATTGTTCTCGAAGACAGTCGGCTCGCCGCGCACCCAGCGGAGGCTCTGAACGTCGTACGAATACGACGCCAAGTGAACGTAGATGCCGTAGGTGCGACCTTCGTATACCAGCAGATTCCCGACGTTGACGCTCGTGGGGTAGTCGCGCCCCTGGCCCTGGGTGGTCGCGCTGCCCAGCAGCGTCCAAGCAGACGGATCATTTTCGTAGCCGAGATAACTCCCCTCGCGCCAGTAGATCTCCACGGTGACGAGATCGGTGCCGGAGGTATTGATCTGCCATCGCGTCAGATCGAGATCGCGCCTGGGTTCGATGTCGAACATGTTGCCGGCCCAGGCGCTATTACTCTCGAACGACGTCGTCAGGCACCAGGGCTGGGCCAGCGCCGGTGCGGCGCAGCAGGAAGCGAGGACCAGAAGTGCGGTCGTCTGGCGGATCATGGTGCGCCTCCTTCACCGGTTGTGTTCCGGATTTCCCTCTCTGGCCAAGGATACCAGATCGGCGGGGCGAGCAGGCAGGGAAACTGACCTGATCTGGCAATCTGGTTCCGCAACCTCCAGAATAACCCTGGCAGGCCGCTTCGCCGTCAGTCGCGAGCCGGTTCGTCCAGCGCGAGATCGCTGGGCACGCCGAGGTATTCGAGGCAGCGGTTCATCATCGTCGCCGCGATCGGGCCGCAGATCGCGCCGCCGAAGTGGCCCAGGCTGCGGTCGGGGTCTTCGATGACGCACAGCACGACGAGGCGCGGATTGTCCAAGGGGGCGCCGGCGATGAAGCTGATGACGTAGCGGTTCTTGTGATAGCCGCCGGGCTTGGGAAGTTCAGCCGTGCCCGACTTGCCGAACATGCGGTAGTGCGCCACTTCGTTGGCCTTGCGGCCGCTGCCGTCGGTCATGACCTTGCGCATCGTGCGGCGCGCCGTCAGCGCGGTGGATTCCAGCATCGGCTGCTGCGTGACGTAGGGGGTGATGGGCACGTTTTCGGCCGCCACGACGAACTGGATGGGCGGCATGGAGCCGTCGCGGCAGAAGGCCGAGAAGGCCCGAACCATCTGCAGCGGCGTGACGGCGATTTCGTGCCCCATCGCCACGCTGGTCTGCGTGTATTTCGTCCACTTGGCCGGTGCCGTGACGATCCCGGCGGTCTCTGCGGGCAGTCCGCTACCGGTCGGCCGGCCGAAGCCGAAGTCGCTCACGCACTGCTGCAACTGCCGATGCGTCAGGCGCATGGCGACCTGGGCCATGCCGATGTTGCTCGACTTGATCATCACGCCTTCCCACGAGAGTTCGGGATAGGGATAGGCGTCGTGGATGATGCGGCCGAAGTCGGTGCGGTACGCGCCGTTGTGCGTGTTGAAGACTTCATCAAGTTCGACGAGGCCCAGTTCGGTTGCGCGAGTCCAGACGAAGGACTTGAACGTCGAGCCCGGCTCATAGGGGTCGGTGACGCAGCGCATCCGACCCATGCTCAGATCGGCCTTGCGCAGCGGATCATCAGTAAAGGGGCCGTAGCCCGGCCGGTCGCGGAGGATGTCGGTCAGCGCCAGGATTTCGCCGCTGTGCGGATCGAACACGACCGCCCGGCCGCCGGCGGCATTGACGGATTCGACCCCGGCGCGGATCTCCTCTTCAACGATGCGCTGCATCTCGACGTCGATCGTGAGGCGCACCGTGTGGCCGTCGCTGGCGGGCTCGTGGCCGTCGGCGTCGACCCACATCGCCCGCCGCCGCACATCGCGAAGGTAGCGCAGACGACCCGGCGCGCCGGTCAGCGTTTCGTTGAAGATCGCTTCGATACCGGTCAGACCGATGTGTCCCGTGCCGACCTTGCCGATGAGCGGCGCGGCGAGATCGCCGTACGGCCGGTGGCGAACCAGCACGGGCTCAAGACCGACACCCTTCAGGTTCGCGGTCTGGATCGCCTCCACTTCTGCGTCGGTGAGCAGGTCGATGAGTACGGCATAGCGCTTGTCGAGCCGCTCGTTCACCTTGGCGTCCAGCGCCACCGGGTCGCGGCCGAGCAGACGGGCGATGTCGATGCCGATGGTGTACGGATCCTGGACTTCCTGAGGATCGACGAAGAGGCGATAGCCTACGCAACTCGTGGCCAGTACGCGGCCCCGGCGGTCGAGCACGTCGCCGCGGTTGGCCATCTCCGGGCGGATCGAACTCGTCGGCGGCGCGTGCTCGAGGAGATTGCGACTGGGCAGCATCTGCAACTGCGTCACCCGGCCCAGCACCGCCGCGAACGCGAGTGTGAGACAGCCGAGCAGGAGGTTGAGCGCCAGGCCGAAGCGCCGCCGTTGCGAGTCGTGCTCGTGGTTCATGGTCATCGGGTCTGGGCTCTTCAGGGGGTCTGAGCGACCAGCGGCGAGACATCCGGCTGCGAGGCCGCGCTGGCGGGGGCGGTTCGGCCGGTGTCGAGTTCGACGAGGTCGCACTCTTCAAGCAGAAGGGGCACGAGGGGCTCGCCCGTCTCGCTTTCGAGCGCCGCGGCGAGCGCGGCGACGCGGTCCTGCCTCAGCCGCTCGTGAATCGCCACTCGCAGTTTCCACGAGCGCTGCTCGTGGGCAAGCAGGCGGCGGTGGGTGATGGACATCTGGTTGGCGGCGTCGATGCGATGCTGGCGGATGACCAGCAGGCCGCACGACGTGCCGCCGGCGATGACCACGCACGCGGCAAGTTTGGCGACGATTGCCATTCGCCTTTACATCGTCCAGCGACTTGCCGCGCGATGAATGTGCGCGGCGGCTTTTGCGGGCCTGCAACGTCCGCTGTGTTATCGCACCGGAATACGAATCGTCTTGCCGATCGGCAGGACGTTTTCGTTGGTGATCACGTCACGGTTGAGCGCGACGATCTCCTTGTAGCGGTGTCCCTTACCCAGGTAGTGCGCCGCGAGATCCCACAGCCGGTCGTTCTCTTTGATCGTGTAGTTGATCGTCTTGACGGTGGTCGTGGATTCGGCAACCGGTTGGGTCGCCCGCTCCAGTGCAGGTTCAGCGCGACCGTCGAGCGCGCTACGGGAAGGAATCCAAAGCGTCATGCCGGTGCGGAGTCGGCTGTTGGCCGGGACGATGTCGCTGTTGAAGCGGGCGAGCTTGTCGTAGAGCGAACCGTCGCCGTAGAACTTCTTGCACAGGCCGTAAAGCGTGTCGCGATCGCGAACGGTGTAGGGCGTGGCGTCGCCACGATCGACTGGCTGCTGCAGCTCGCTGCCTGGGGGCAGGACGGGGGCGCCCATCTGGATCGCTTCCGGTTGTTCGCTCTCGCGGCTGATCTGGCTGCCGAAGCCCGGTCCAACGAGCGAGTCGCGTTCGAACTCGCTGATGCGGGCGATGGCATCGTCGCCGCCGCTGCCCGCATCGCTGGCATTCAGGTCGGTGTTCATCGCCGTGGTGGGTGGGTCGATCAGGATGGTGCGGCGATCGGGGCTGAGCGGCTCGTCGTTCTCGGCGCGGCCGAACTGCCGATGCGCCCCCTGCCCGGCGGGGAGATTGATGGTGGGGCCGTCGCCGACGGGTGGGTCGAGCGTGGCCAGCCGATCCTGCTGGGCTGGCGAGAGGTGGTCGGCCAGCAGCACCGCCACCACGAGCAGGAGACTGAATCCAACGATCAAAGCCAGTTTGTTTTCGCGTGTCATGTGCGCTGAGCCAACTCCATGCCGAGCGTCTTGCGTCGTCGTGGATTCCTTCCGCGTGGTTCCCCGGAGCACTCCGAACCGGGCTGACGTGCCGTCAATCCATCAGGTCATCGGGGCGATTCGAATGGCTCGCAGTTTAGCCGACCTGGCTCGAGGATTCAGTTCCGTTTCCTCCTCGGTCGCGATGATCGGCTTGCGGGTGATTCGTTCGGCGAGGCCGCGCTTGGTCAGCGCCGCCATTCGATGCTTGATGATGCGATCCTCCAGTGAATGAAAGCTGATGAAAGCGAGACGGGCTCCGACACGGAGCCACCCACCGCCCCCGCGGGCTGCGTCGATGGTGCGCTCGAGTTCATCCCACAGCGATTCGAGGCGGCCAAGTTCGTCGTTCACGGCAATCCGCAGGGCCATGAACGTCTTCGTCGCCGGGTGCATTCGGGATTGTCGGGCACGCGGCCCGTACGCCTTGCGCACCACTTCGGCAAGGTGCAACGTGCTTTCTATCGGATGGTCGCCTCGAATCACGACAATCTCGCGGGCGATTTTTCGCGACAGCGGCTCCTCGCCGTAGCGGTAGATCAGATCCGCCAGTTCACGTTCGGATGCGTGGTTGACCAGGTCCGAGGCGGTGACGGCGGCGGTCGGATCCAGCCGCATGTCCAGCGGGCCGTCGGCGCGAAACGAAAAGCCGCGAGCGGGATCGTCCATCTGGCTGGAGGAGAAGCCAAGATCGGCCAGGACCATGTCCGCGACCAGCCCTCCAGCCGCGGCCAGGATGACCGGGGCATCGACGAAACTGGCATGTTGCGTCTGAACGGGGCAGCCCGACGCGCCGATGCGCTCGCGCGAAAACGCGGCGTTTGCCGGATCGAGGTCGAAGCCGATCACGCGGCCGCCGGCCCCCAGCAGCCGCGCGATCGCTTCACTGTGGCCGCCCCGCCCGATGGTGAGGTCCACCAGCGTCTCGCCCGGCTGCGGGCTCAGCACCCTCAGCACTTCGCTGAGCAGGACCGGAACGTGGTTGATGCGCTCTTCGGACACGGGCGCATGATAGGGATGAAGAGGCGCAACCCCGCACGCTCAGGCGAGGAGGTCGCGCACGACCTTGCCGTGCACGTCGGTGAGGCGGAAGTCGCGGCCCTGGAAGCGGTAGGTGAGGCGTTCGTGGTCGATGCCCATGCAGCGCAGGATCGTGGCGTTGAGGTCGTGGACGTGAACGGGCTTGTCGATGATGTTGTAGGAGAAGTCGTCGGTCGTGCCATAGGTCAGGCCGGCCTTGATGCCGCCGCCGGCCATCCAGACGGTGAAGCAGCGAGGGTGGTGGTCGCGGCCGTAGTTGGATTGGCTCAGTTCGCCCTGGCAGTAGATGGTGCGGCCGAACTCCCCGCCCCAGATCACGAGCGTGTCGTCGAGCATGCCGCGCCGCTTGAGGTCCTTGACGAGTGCGGCGGAGGCCTGGTCCACGTCCTTGCACTGCAGCCGGATGTCGCGCGGCAGGTTGTCGTGCTGGTCCCAGCCCCGGTGGTACAACTGGATGAAGCGCACGCCGCGCTCGGCCATGCGGCGGGCGAGCACGCAGTTGGCGGCGTAGGTGCCCGGCGTGCGGGCATCTTGCCCGTAGAGGTGAAAGGTCTCATCGGGTTCGTCGGAGAGGTCGGTCAGTTCCGGCGTGGAGGTCTGCATGCGGTAGGCGAGTTCGGCGGCGGCGATGCGCGCGAGCGTTTCGGGATCGCCGAACTCTTCGTGCTGTTTCAGGTTGAGTCGGGCCAGCGCGTCGAGCATGGAGCGGCGCGACTGCCCGTCGATGCCCGGCGGATTGCTCAGATAGAGCACCGGATCGCCGCTCGAGCGGAACTGCACGCCCTGGTGCTCGGAGGGCAGGAAGCCGGTTCCCCAGAGGCGCGAGAAAAGCGCCTGCGACGGCCGTACGGCGCTGCCTTCGGAGATGAGCACGACAAAGGCGGGCAGGTTCTGATTCTCCGTTCCCAGGCCGTAACTGAGCCACGCGCCCATGCTGGGCCGGCCGGGCTGCTGGGCGCCGGTCTGGATAAAGGTGATCGCGGGGTCGTGGTTGATGGCTTCGGTGTGCAGCGAGCGGATGACGGTAATGTCATCGACGATCGACGCCATGTGCGGGATGAGTTCGCTCGCGATGGCGCCGGACTGGCCGTGCCTGCTGAACTGGAAGATGCTCGGCGCGACTGGAAAGCGAGCCTGGCCGGAGGTCATGGTCGTGATGCGCTGACCCATGCGCACCGAGTCGGGCAGATCGGCGTCGAAGAGTTCGGCCATCTTCGGTTTATGGTCGAAGAGATCGAGTTGCGACGGAGCGCCTGACTGGAAGAGATAGATGATGCGCTTGGCGGTGGGGGCGAAGTGCGGCGCGCCGAGCGTGCCGCCCGCGGCGCCAGGCGTATCGGCAAGAAGTCGCGGGTTGAGCAGCGAGGCCAGCGCGATTCCGCCGATGCCCGATGCAGCGCGGCCGAAGAACTGTCGGCGGTTGATCATCAGCAACTGTTCGTGTCGCGGATCCATGTGTGGTCTCAACCCTTGGTAATGGCCTCGTCGAGCGAAAGGAGAATGTTGGCCACCGTCGTCCACGCGGCCAGTTGCGATGGATCGAGATCGGCGTCAACCGGCGCATCGCCCACGCCCAGCAGCGCGGCCGCTCTGTCAGGTTCGGTCGTAAAGACAGTCAGTTGATCTTCGTAGACCCGCGTCAGCGCGGCGATCTCGTCTGCGCGTGCGTCCCTGGCCGTCGCCAGGCGAAACGCCCAGGCGATACGGTCCGTCGCCGATGTGCCGCCGTGCTTCATGATCCGCGCCGCGAAAACGCGCGACGCCTCGACGAACTGCGGGTCGTTCATCAACGCGAGCATCTGCAGCGGCGTGTTGGTCCGCGCGCGGCGAACGGTGCAGGACTCGCGCGTCGGAGCGTCGAACGCGGCCAGGTTGGGCGGCGGCTGGGTGCGCTTCCAGAAGGTGTACAGGCTGCGGCGGTACTGCGCGGGCCCCTCATCCTTCGTAAAGGCCCGGGTGTCACTGTCCGGATACGCAACCGCCTCCCAGAGCCCGTCGGGCTGATACGGCTTGACGCTCGGGCCGCCGATCTCTTCCACGAACAGGCCGCTCGTGGCCAGTGCAAAGTCCCGGATCATCTCTGCATCCATGCGAAAGCGCGGCCCGCGACTGTAGAAATGATTGCGCGGATCGGCCGCGAGCTGCTCGGGCGTGATGCGCGAATTCTGGCGATACGTCGCGCTGGTCACGATCAGGCGCATCAGGTGCTTCACATCCCAGCCGGACTGCATGAACTCGACCGCCAGCCAGTCGAGCAGCTCCGGGTGAGTGGGGGGAGAGCCCTGCGAGCCGAAATCTTCACTCGTCTGCACCAGTCCTTCGCCGAAGACGCGCTGCCAGAGGCGATTGACCGTCACGCGCGCCGTGAGTGGATGCTGCGGGCTCACGAGCCAGCGCGCCAGCGCCAGGCGATCCGCCGGCGCATCGGCAGGCAAGGGAGGCAGGCAGGCGGGCACGCCGGGCTCCACAGCGTCCTTTGGCTGGTCGTAGTTGCCGCGATAGAGCACGTGCGTCGCTCGCCGCTCCGTGCGCTCTCGCATGATGAGCGTCGTGGGGATCGTCGCCTCGTATGTGGCGCGTTCAGCCCGCGCGCCATCAAGATCGTCAAAGAGCGCCCGACTGGCCCGCGAATACTGCCTGCGGAAAATGGTGCGCAGGGCTTCAGCCTGCTGCGGCGTGCGCTGCGCCGGCTCGATCGCCAGCGTCTGCAGCGCCAGCGTCGCCTGAAAGTCATCGTCGCCGCCTGGGAGGTTGAAGTAAAATGCAAAGCCGCCGGCGAAATCGATCACCTTGAGCAGGATGTGATTCACGCCCGGCTCGAGTTGCACCTGCACCAGATCCTGGTCCGGCGCGGCTGAGCGCGGCATCAACTGCTCGAAAACCTTCCGGCCGTTCACCCAGAGAACGCAAGCGTCGTCGCTTCCGAGCGAGACGGTCACGCGGCGCGCGGTGGGCGAAGTGATCGTGCGGTGCAGATACGTCGCCGCGTAATCGACCTCCGCCAGCGCGTTGATCGCTCCATCCGCGTACTCGGGCCGCTCGATCCACTGAATCACGCCGCCCGCGTAGGTGTCGGTCAGGTCGATGGCTGCCGGGTCGAGTTCGGGTTCAAATACCGCCGCCACCGCCGCCACCGCCGCCTCCTGCGTCGGCTCATCGGCCTGGAAGGGCCCGGCTTCATGCCAGTTCGACAGCGTCGGCTCGTCGAGGCGCTGGGCGAGTGCTGCAGAGTTGCTCAGCGCCAGGCGCGCGCGGCCGATCGAATGTTGGGCGAATGCCGTCTCGTGCCGCAGAATGAATCGCAGTTCGCTGCCGCCTTCGTAGCCGAACGGCTGGTCGGCGAGGAAAACCGCGGTGCGATCTTCGCGCCGCTCGTAGCCGGCCACGGCCCAGCCGGAGTTGTCATCGGTGACGCCGTCGATGGCTTTGTCTATGGGAAAGCCGCCCTGCAGTTGGGAATGGTCCGCCAGGGCCCGGCGGAACTTCACGTGCTGAGACTGCGTCGGATCGCGCTTCGACACGGCGACGAGTTCAAACTCGCTGAGCACAAAGTTGGCGTTCTCCGCCCGGCCGGGTCCGCCGAACGGCAGCGAGGGATGCGTAAGCGCTTCGAGGCGCACGAGCCAGATGTCAGTGAGATCAGTATCGCCGATGAGGATGTAGTCATCCGTGGTGGGACTGGCGCCGCCGGCGAGGATGGAACCATCATCGAGGACTGTCAGCGCACTGCCGCCCGTCGAGATCGACTGCGCCGGCGTCCAGGCGCTCCACCAGCCGATCACCTGCTCGCGAAGTGTCGATTCCCACTGCGCCTGCGCGGCGTCGATGGCTGGGTCGGGCGCGGCGATTCTCTCCTCCAGCGCCGCGACGGTGGCGGACAGCTCATCGAGGCGAGCCTGCTGTTGAGGTGTCGGCGCCTTGAGGACCGGGGCAGGATCCTTCTGATTTCCATCCAGTCCCGTTTCATCGACGTTGTTGAAGAACGCGAAAAGCTCGTAGAACTCCTTCTGCGAGATCGGATCGAACTTGTGATCGTGGCAGGCTGCGCATCCGGCCGTCAGACCCATCCAGACGGTGGAGGTCGTTTCCACCCGGTCGATGGCGTAATGGACGAGGTACTCGTCGGCGATGGCGCCGCCTTCGTTCGTCGTAACGTGGTTGCGGTTGAATCCGGTGGCGATGAGTTGATCGAGCGTCGGTTCAGGGAGCAGGTCGCCGGCGAGTTGCTCGATGGTGAATTTGTCAAAGGGCTTGTTGGAGTTGAAGGCGCTGATGACCCAGTCGCGCCATCGCCACATCTCGCGGTAGTTGTCGAGGTGCAGGCCGTGCGTGTCGCCGTAGCGCGCTGCGTCGAGCCAGTAGCGGGCCATGTGCTCGCCATAGCGCGGCGAGGCAAGCAATCGATCGACTGCCCGCTCGTAGGCATCGGGAGATTCGTCGGCAAGGAATGCATCGAGTTCTTCCAGCGTCGGCGGGAGACCGGTCAGATCAAGCGTGACCCGCCGAAGCAGGCGCGCCTTTTCTGCCTCGGGTGAGGGCGCGAGCCCTTCCGCATCGAGTCGATTCAAGATGAACGCGTCGATCGCGTTGCGCGGCCAGTCGGACCGGCTTACCGCCGGCAGTTGCGGGCGCACGGGTGCCGCAAACGACCAGTGCTGCTCATAGCGGCCGCCCTGTTCGATCCACTTTCGGATCAGTTCGATCTGAGCCGGGCTCAGCGCCTTGCCCGAGTCGGCCGGCGGCATGCGCTCGTCGGGATCGGCAGCGGTGAGGCGAGCGTACATCTCGCTCTGCTCAGGGTGCCCGGGCACGATCGCCACCTTGCCGTCTTTGCTCGGCGTGATGGGTCCGGACGGAAGGTCAAAGCGCAGACCGGCCTGACGCGCTTCGCCATCCGGGCCGTGACAGGCGTAGCAGTTGTTTGAGATGATGGGGCGGATGTCGCGGTTGAAGTCAACGCGGTCGCTATCGCGGGCGGGATCGACGCCGTCCCCATCGACCAGTGCGGCAGAGGGCGCAGCGCTGCCGGTCGTAACCGCGATGGCGCCAAGCGACGCCGCACCGACAGCCGCGATGGCCAGCAGTTGCCAGCCTGGAGCAAACGCACGACGTTGCTTCCCATCAGCCATGTGCCACAGTGTACTGGATCTCAAGTGCATTGCAGCCTCGAAGCCGCTAGTTTTCCGACGCAATGTCGCGAAAAGGGTGGCGATTACACCTTTCGCAGCAACGTGATGCGGCCGATGGGCACCCACTCCGCCACCAGGATGTCGCCGTTGGCCAGCCAGATGGCGTCGTGCGGGTGAATGAACTTTCCGGGGATGAACTGCTCGCGCGGCGCGCCGCGCAGGTTCGAAGGGAATCCATCGCCGAGTTGGGCTACCACCTTGTTGCCCGCGTCGAGGATCATGATCACACTGTCGAGATCTGGAACGAGCAGCAGTTGCCCGCGCGTCTTGAAGTGGCATGGCTGGCGGATGCCCTGCGTGATGATCTCCTGCGGCTGCCCGTCGAGAGAGAAGTACTGGAGGCGCCGATTTCCGCGATCGGCCACAAGCAGGCGCGGCGTGGCGGAGCGGCCGTCAACCCACAGGCCGTGCGGGCAACTCAATTGGCCGGCTTGATTGCCGGGCGAGCCGATGGTGCGGAGGTATTCGCCCTTGATGTTGTACTGATGGATGTAACTCGAACCGTACCCGTCGCCGACGTAGAAGTCGCCGTTGGGCGCGAACGCGACGTTGGTCGGCCGCCACTGGTTGACGGACTCATACTTCTGCGATTCGAGCGGAACGCTCTTCTCCCAGAGCACCTCGCCGCCCAGCGAGGTCTTGACGACCAGGCGGCGGTTGATATCGCAGTGATAGAGATACTCGTCGCCGTCTTCTTCGCGCAGGTCGAGGCCATGCGCCCCGTTGCGGAACGCCGCGCCCCAGGAGGTGATGCACCTGCCCTCGGGGTCGTAGACCACGACGGCGTCGGATGAGTCGCTCGTGGGGTGCACCGTGTGCGCAACGTAGATTCGGCCGGCCTTGTCCTGGCACAGGCCGTGCGTGTCGCCCCACTTGAGACCGGCTGGCGGTACGAGCCAGTCGTGGATGGCTTCGTAGGTGTGCTCGCCTTCGCCGAGGATCGGATTGAACATGCCCGACTTGCACGCGGCCCGGACATACGGCGCGGCCAGCAGCCCGGCCGCACCCGCCGCGGCGGACTTGAGCAGGCCTCGCCGGCTCGTCGCACACTCACGCCATTGCTTCATCTGCTGCTCCTTGCCGCGAAAGGTGTTGACGCTTCACGGTCTGTCCACGGGCGCTGCGCCGCCTGCGTCCGACGTGCTGCTGAAAGGTGCCCAAACCGCGACGTCGGGCCGGGCGGCGGCGAACGCCGCAACGCCCTCGGCGGTTGCGCTCGTCTGCCACAGGTAAAGTTCGCGAAGTGTTGTGCAGGCGACAAGCGACTCGAGACCGGCGTCGGTAACGGTCGTGCCGTACAGGTTGAGGTACTCCAGCCGGGGGATCGCGGCGATGGAAACCAGCCCGGCATCGGTGACAGCCGTGCGCTCAAGGTGCAGCCGGCGAAGTTGCGAAAACGCCGCGAGTCTCGCCAACCCTACATCAGTGATCGACGTGCCGCCCAGATTCAGCCACACGAGCGTCTCGCGCAAGTCAGAGAGCAGATCAAGATCGGCATCCGAAATCGATTCGCCGACGACGCTGAGATTCACATCGACGGCGTCGCTGCCCTGCTGAATGCGTGTCGCAGCGCCGCCGCGGCTGGTGATCGCATCAAGCGCCGCCGCCAGCCGCGCAGGGTCGGTCGCAATGATCTGATTCCATGGTACGTCAGTGGGCGCGGGAACGGTGAAGCCATCGGCGCTGTCGCCGGGCGTTTCGTCAGCCCTGACCTGCTCATCCGCTCGGGGTTCGATCGAGGGCGCCGCCGGTGCGGCTTCGGGTGCGCCTTGTGCGATCCACGTCTCGATCAGTGCGATCTGTTGACTGCTCAGCCGCTCACCCTTGGGCGGCATGGCGTCGTCGTCGCCTTCGGGCAGTCGAACGCGGCGGAGGAGTTCGCTGCGTTCCGGATCGAACGGCTGCACGACCCAGAGCGCCTCGTCTTCGCCGAAGAGGCCGTCATAGTGGTCGAGGCGCAAGCCGCCGCGCTGCTTCGTCGGGCCGTGGCAGTCGGCGCATCGCTCGGTGGTGATCGCGACGACATCCGGGTTGAAGAACACGCCGGCCCCGGCCGGGTCGGATGCCGAATCGGGCGCGGTGCTCGTTGGATCTGTGGCTCTTTGAGCCTCGCTCGCGCGATCGCTCGTCTCCGGCTCGCGCGCTTCGGGCCGCAGCAGGCTCGTGAGATAATCATCGCCGTAGACGAGCGAGCCGCCGAGGTGTCCGGTCACGCCGATCGCCGCCGCGGTGAGCACCAGCGACAAGACGTACGCCGCGCGCCAGCCGCGCCGCGCGCTCTTGAGATTGATGCGCCCAATCAGCAGCGCCGCTCCGCCAATCGCGCCGGCCGCAATGCCGGGCACCTGGTGGCGATCGATGGCCGGCGCCAAGGCTCGGCCGTGCGACTCGAACTGCTCATTGGCCAGTCCGGAGGCGATCGCCGCGGCGGCAAAGGCAACCCCGAATCCCAGGCACGTCAATGCAGTTGGAGAGGGTCGCGGCTTGCGGCGCACCAATCGGAAGACTTCGAGCATCACCGCCGTGAGTAACAGCGCTATCGGGAAGTGAACCACCAGCGGATGCAGTCTTCCCACCAGGCGGAGCCAGAGTGCCGGCGGCGCCCCGGCTGCATCCGATGATGCGCCCAGTGCGATCGTCGCTGCGGCGAACGTACAGGCGCAGGTGACGCCGGCAATCAGGCGCCTCAGGCGGCTGCGCGAAGCCGCCGCGGTCGAGCGTTCCAGTTGTGGCGGCAGGTGCATGTCGCGGCAATCGTAGAGCCGTCGCGGCGGCGTGGTGCGGCTCTGTGGCTACCGGCGCGGCGGGCCTGGCCGGTCTGCTGGCGAGGATCGGCTGGTTGCCAAGCCTCGGTGGTTGAAACGCTGAGACTGCGCCGTTCGGCGTTGGGGAGAACCTGGGCTCGTGGAAGTGACACGCCGCGGCGGATGCAGTCGGCGGGCGAAGAAGTCCGGTGGATCGTGTGATCGAAGATGCGTCAGGATGATGGGCGGCGTGGCGCATCATGGATCTGCTGATGCCGGTGGACTTTGCGCCGCAGCCATCCGCGTCAGGCCGTCTCGACCGCTGGTGTTCCCCCGAGGTAAATTAGGTTTCTCCCGTCGCGCCGTGGTCATGTGGCGTATGGTAATTCTGGATGCCCAGTTACCACCTCTATTCCACTATCCGAGGCAAGTTCTTCTTCACGCTGTTTTCTCCGAAAGGGCATCGGCTGCTTCAGAGCGTGATGTTCCGCACCAGAGAAACCGCCGCCGCGGCGGTCGAAGACTGCCGTCAGTGTTCACCCATCGACGACCGCTACCAGCGCCTCGAGACGGCGCGCGGCTGGCTCTACTTCGATCTGCAGACGCTCGCCGACTCGCTGCTTGCCTCCAGCGAGACTTTTCTGACCGAAGCGCAGCGCGAGGATGGAATCTCGCAGTGCAAGCGATATGGCCCCGTGGCTCGCTTCGATCCCGAAAGCCCCGGAGGCCCGCCGCTGCGCACCCAATGACTGCAGTGTGCTGCACAAAGCGCGACGCCCGCAGCATGTTGCTGCAGGCGTCGGCTGTGGATTCATCGGATGACGAGCGTTCGATTGGGCGAAGCGTCTATTGCTTGGGACCCAACTGGCCGCTGACGCCGTGTTGTGAGAGGCCGTGGGCGGCGAGATTCACGCTGCCCAGGCCGACGAGATCGATGTCCGCCTGAAGTGCTGCGGCGCGGTCATCCGCTTCCATCAGCGCCTGCAGCATCGACTCCGTCGTTTCGTCGTGCGGCGTAACGGCGGCCACGCATACGCAGGTCACGGTGTTCACGCCGTCGCTGGCGGTCACGATGACGAGGTAGACGCGGCCGTCGCCCGGTCCCTGGCGCTCGGAACGAAGGAAGAATCCGCTCGCGCCGCTGGCCAGTTGGGTCTTGAAGTCGGGCGCGTGCTTGCCCGTGCCGTCTCCGGTTTCGGGAATCTCAGTTTCATCCGAGACGACCATGACATCGACCGTGAGGTTCTCGGCGGGCGTGTCGGGATCAGCAACGCTGAAGAGCGAACTGCTGATGTCTACGAACTCGTGGTTAGGCGACCAGAGCACCGCTGCGGTGCCGCAGGTGATGACCGGCGGCTGATTCGCTTCCGCGAGGCGGATGGTGATGGCTTGGGAGTAATCCACGGCAATGAAGGAGTAGTATCCAACACCGGCCCAGATGCCGGCAACCGTCGAACCCACATCAGGCGTTGCGGGCGCGCCCAGAAAGACTGGGCCGGCGTAACTGTAAAGTCCGTTGCGCGCCAGCGGAGTGGTGACACTCACCCAGATGTCCTGCGGCACTGGAACAGGCGTGGTCAGATCGGTCGTGATCGTCCACACCGTACCGAAAGCATCCAGCGGAGGCGGAATCTCGACGTGATACTCGGCGAGCAGACTGCCGCCCGGGAAGCCCACGCCCGCGACCGGGGGCGCGCTGTAGAACTGCACGAGAGCGTCGACTGGAACGTACGTTCCTGACGTGCCGTAGAACGAGGGATTGGCGGATGCGTTGAAGACTGAGATCGTGAAGCAGACCAGGTTTCCAGCGCGCGTGAGGTGCAGATCGTCGATGTACCCCGGAATGTACTGGCCCATGAATCGCGGATAGGCGTCGCTGTAGGTCACGTTGTACACCACCTCCCCGGTCGTTCCATGGCCTTGGGCGCTGCCGGCTTCGGCGGGAATCGCCACCGGTTCGGGTGGACCCTGCGCCAGCAGTTGCGGGGTGAACACCACGCCTACTGCGGCTGCAATCGTCTTGACCATCGAGATCCTCGAAAACATGCGTTGCCTCCTCTTGCTCTGGCGGGACGGGACAGTATGGCCGATCGACGTGATTCAGCCGGCTCAACATCATGGTTGCGCAGCGCAACTGCCACACAACAGTCGGCTGCTTGTGCAGCCGGGCTGCAAATCATGGCCGCGTGCGCGCGGGTTCGCGTACTCGTGATAAACTGGGCAGCCTGAGAAGACGCGGCCGACATCGAGGCTGGTCAGGCGGGGACACTCCGCCGTACGGCAAGCGCCGCGGCCGTGGCGGCGCTGCGTTGCAGTTCGGCTGCAACCGCTCAGCCATGCATACTACTCGAAGTTGACCGCCAGGCGGCCGCGGTCGAGAGGTTTCTGCGCAACATTTTGAAGTTTTTCATCGCGCAGCACCTCAGCGCCGGCACCCAAAAGCAACGCTCCACAACCCGAAGGTCGTGGAGCGTGTAGGCTTCGCAAGCAGCCTCGACGCTGAAGCGTGTGGCTGCTCGAGCGAAGAGTGTGGCTCGCGCGGGAGCAGCGCCGATCAAGCCGGCGGATGCTGCCCCCGAAATGCCTGAGCCAGCAAACTCACGACGAACAACACCAGGAACACGACAAAGAGGATCTTGGCGACTGTCGCAGCGACGCCCGCTACGCCCCAGAAGCCCAGCAGACCCGCGAGCAGTGCAACCACCAGAAATGTAAGGGCCCATCCGAGCACGGCACGCCTCCTTTCTGCTCATGCGCAGCCGGGATTCGGCCGCGATCTCGACAAGTTCGAATGACCGTCCGCCCAAGAGAGCCAACGGCCAGCGGCGCGGCGCCGTCAACCAGACGGCTACCCGTCGCGCACCGTCAAATTTAGTTTCAGCAGCACAACTCTTCGCCGGGCAACCGTCTGCCCTGACTCTCTGATCCTCCCTGATCGCCCCATCAGCACTTCACCCAGACCGGCGGGGAGGTCGGAAGCGCGCTGCTCGTCAGTCGAGGTTAAAGGGCGCCGCGACGTCCGGCCGGGCCGGCGCGTCCCGCTCAATGCGCGAAGGCAGCGGCAGGTGGTTCCGCTCGTACCACCGCTGCGGCTCGGCCTTGAGCCGCCGCACCATCTGCGGCAGTGTGTCGCTCAGATGGCGCTGCGGCGACCAGCCGAGGCGCTCTCGGGCGCGGCCGATGTCCAGTTCGTAATGATCGTCGGCCATGTCGATCATCCACGGCTTGATGAACGGATCTTCGATCCCCGGAATTTCGTTGTGAATCCAGGACCCCGTTCGCGCGACCGCCTTGGGAATGGGGCGGGTGGTCCAGTCCGACTCGCTGTGGATCAATTGCGCGAGGTGGCGCTGCAGGCAATCGTAACTGAGCGTCTCGGGTTCGCCGATGAGCAGCGTCTCGGAGTCGTCAAGCATTCGGCGGTGTTCGATGGTGAGGTCGATGGCCTTCACGACGTCATCGAGGTGGACGAACGACTGGCCGTGCGAGGTGTCGCCCGGGTAGACGTGACTTGTCAACTTGCGCTGAACGATGCGGTCGATCTGGTGTGCGATCGGGATCGACTGGCACCAGTCGGTGTAGACGCCGGCAATGCGCAGAATCGCCGCCGGAATGCGCCGCCGCTGTGCTTCAATGACGTGTTCCGTTTTGACCTTTGACTTGGGATAGTCCCACCGGGGCAGCAGCGGCGACTGCTCATTGATCGGCTCGCCCGGCTCCGTGGGCTTGTGCACGAGCATGGTGCTCGAGAAAATGAAGCGATCGACGTCGAACGGTTGTAGGAACCGAAGCAGGCGCTCCGTGCCGCGCACAGTGACCTTCTCATAGAGATCACTCGGCTCGCCGGAGAAGTCGTAGTAGGCCGCGAGATGGACAACCGCGGCGATCCGGTGGCCGTAGGCGTAGCGCACGCGGTCAAGCCCGCGCTGCACGCTCTTGTCGCTGGTGAGATCGACGCAAACGCATTCGACTTCGGGCGGCGGTTGCGGCTGGCCGTCGCGATCGAAGCCGACCACCTGCACGCGCTTGCGCAGAGCGTCGATCACCGCGGTGCCAAGAAGGCCACTGCTGCCGGTGACGATCACAATCTGTTCGCGGTCTCCGATGACGTTCATGGGATCCGATCTTGCGACCAGCGCGGCTCTCAGCGGTTGGATGGAAGCGGTTGGTCGCGGTGGCGCAGCAGGGCCATCCACCCGCCGCCGTATTGACACTTCACGCGGCCGCGCACGAAGCAGAGGGCGAGGCTCGCGCCGCCCGTCGCAAGCGAGTTGATCACCACGGCCTCGGGCGTTGGCATGAGAAGCGGCGAAGCGAGCAGCCAGAGGGCCCGGGGCAGATTCCAGAACCGCACGCTTCGAGTGCACTCGCCCGCGGCCACGCCACCCACTGCGGCGATAATGGGGCCGATGATGTGGTAATTGGTTGCCGCGGGATCGGTCATGCCGAGCACCGCCGGCGCGGCCATGAGCCAGAGACCCAAAGCGACCTGGACCAGTTGCGCGATCATCCGATGACGCTCCCTTCCGTAGCGGGGCGCTGCTGCATTCCCCAGAACGCTCTCCAGGCTGACACGCCGGGCTGCGCACGCACGCGCGTGAGATGCTGCAGGCTCGCGAGCGCCTCATCCATCGCCGGGGCCATCATGGCGACCGACACCGCGGGCGATGCGAGGCACAACGTGCACCACGAGTCGTACATCACCGGCTGCGCGATGACCAGCCCGATGCTGATGACTCCCAGCGGTCCGACGAGGATGGCAAAAGTAACGACGATCCAGGGCATGGAGCGCCAGCGATCGATGCCGCCGATGACGCCAGCGATGGCGTCGGCGAGATAGCCCAGCGCGCCCAGTGCCGCATCCGAGATGGGAAGCACATACGAGAGTTTGGAACTCAGAATGCGGCGCGTGCCGTTGCCGAAGAACGGCTCCCACACGCGCTCGACCACGCCATACTGCCACAGCGCCAGGTAGGTGGCAATGGCAAAGCCGACCAGCGCCAGGACGATGATGGGCAGCCGCTGCGACCATTTCGCCGGGTTGTAATCCCAGCCGGGCGGAGTGCCTGCATCGCGCGCTTCCATCGGCAGATCTCCCTGATCCAACCGGCGATGCTAGTGAGGCGCCCGAGGCCGGCGGCAGGGGATGGATGCCCGTCGGCCGCAGGGTGATTGGCTCAGGACTCGCTGAGGATTTGCCCGCGCGGCGGCCGGCTGCGTCCCGCGGGTGCCAGTCGTGCCGCGCTGCGGTCAATACCTAGGCGCGCGAGTGATATACGCATCGACCGCCGGGCAGTCTTCGCCCCCGATGACGGCTTTCGTTTGCAACACTCGATTACTGGATGGGAGCGCCGGGCCCCGTCGTGGCAATCCACATGAGCAACAAAACAGCGTGTCATGGGACAAATCTTCCATCCGAGCGCCAACAGTCTTGTGCGTGCGGGCCTCGGGCTGCTCGTGATCCTGGCGCTGCTCGCGCTTTCTTCGGTGCTGCTCGTGGAGCGCTCGCCGATTAACACGCTCGTCGGCGTGGCGCTGTCCCAGCCCGTGCCCTTCAGCCACGCGCACCACGTGCAGGAGATCGGCATCGACTGCCGCTACTGCCACTCGACCGTCGAAGATGAGGCGTTTGCCGGCGTGCCCGCGACCGAGCGCTGCATGCACTGCCACTCGCAGATCTGGGCCGACAGCCCGATGCTCGCGCCGGTGCGAGAGAGCTTCGCTACGGGCATTCCGCTGCAGTGGGCGCGCGTGCACGACCTGCCCGACTACGTCTACTTCAACCACAGCATCCACGTCAGCAAAGGCATCGGCTGCAGCACCTGTCATGGGCAGCTCGACCGGATGCCGCTGACGGCCAAGGCCGAGTCGCTCAACATGGACTGGTGCCTCGCTTGCCACCGCCATCCAGCGCCTTCGCTGCGGCCCGTTGGCGCGACGTTCGACATGGACTGGAGCCGCAATATCGAAACGCCAACCGCGACCGGCCTCATGGAGCGCAACGGCGTGCAAACGCAGGGCCTGACCAACTGTTCAGCGTGCCACCGATGACAGGGCCAAGCATTCATCTTCCTGTGCTGCGCCGGCACGAATGCGGCGAGCACGCGGACGCGGCTGCGGCGCACGAAGCCCCGCAGTTCTGGCGCAGCCTGGCCGAACTCGAAGATGCGAACTGGGCCCTGCACCGCTTCAACTTTCTGCTCTACAACGACTGGGACGATTCACTCGCGGCGATGCGCCACAACCCCAATGTCTCCGTGCGCAGCCGAGGCGTGATGGAGAAGTGCACCTACTGCGTGCAGCGCATCCGCTCCGCGGAGATCGAAGCGCGCAAGGACAATCGGAGCATTCGCGACGGTGAAGTCGTAACGGCGTGCCAAGCCGTGTGCCCGACGCAGGCGATTATCTTCGGCAATCTGCGCGACCAGAACAGCGCGGTGAGCCGGACCAAGGCGCAGCCGCACGATTACGCGCTGCTGGAGGAACTCAACACGCGGCCGCGCACGACGTACCTGGCGCGCGTCCGCAATCCAAACTCAGTTGGACAGACGGGCGGCGAAAATGGCCGGTGAACCGCAGTTCCAACCGAGTCCGGCTCCCCTGCCGCCCGCCAAGCCGCGGCGCAGCGGATCGCGCGTCATCCGCCCGGGCATGACGTATGCCTCGGTCACGGACAAGATCAGTTCGATCGTGCTCACGCGGCCGGTGGACTGGCTCTGGCTGCTGGGCTTTGCGGTGTCATTTTTGCTGACGATGATGCTCATCGGCTCCATCTCCTATCTGCTGGCCGTGGGTGTGGGCGTGTGGGGCATCGACATTCCCGTTGCATGGGGCTTTGCGATCATCAACTTTGTCTGGTGGATCGGCATCGGGCACGCGGGAACGCTCATCTCCGCGATCCTGCTGCTGCTTCGCCAGGACCGTCTACCGCCTCGTCGAGCCGCAGGGCTTTCACGAGGCCAGCCGGCATCTCGATCTCGTGCTGGGCACGTTGAACACGGGTCTGCTGCTCACGAGCAGCCTCACCATGGCGTTGGCGGTGCACGGGGTTGAGAAGGGACTGCGCCGGCCGACGATCGGCTGGCTGCTCGCTACGAGCGTACTGGGCCTGGCGTTCCTCGCGATCAAGGGCTACGAGTACGCGCACAAAGTACACGAGCACCTCTGGCCGGGACCGCACTTCGTTGCGCCGCCCGAGGCGAACCGTGGATTCGAGCAGTTCTTTATCCTCTACGTCTCGATGACCGGTCTGCACGCGATCCACATGGCCGCTGGGCTGCTCATCATGTGGGTGATGGTGATCATCCTGTGGCGAACCCGCCAGGTGGCGCGGCATGCGACGCTGGTCGAGATGTTCGGCCTGTACTGGCACTTCGTGGACCTCGTCTGGATCTTTCTCTTTCCGCTCCTCTATCTGATCGATCGCAGCTGATGAACGATCACGCCGACCATGCCGTTCGCCGGTACCTGGGCATCTTCGCCGCGTTGCTCGTGCTGCTGGGCCTCACGGTCGGCGTGGCGATCGTGCAACTGGGAGCCGCGAACATCGTCGTCGCACTGGCTATTGCCATTGCCAAGGCGTTGCTCGTCGCGTGGGTCTTCATGCACCTGCGATCGAGCACGCCCGTGGTCATCCTCTTCGCGCTCGGCGGGGTCTTCTGGCTGGTGATCCTGATCCTGTTCACCGCCGCCGATTTTCTCGCGCGGTGAGGCGGTTGATCCCGTGAGGCAGTTGCCAGCCGGGGCGGGAGCAAACTCCTCATCGCCTTCACGCGCCATCCATGTACCGTCATGATGAGGTCACGTTCAATTGAGGCGTTGCATGCCGCTCTACGAAGTGCACGGAATCGAGCAGGGTGCGGGAGTGGAGACGATCCTGCCCATCGACGCGCTCTCCGTTGAGGATGCGCTGCGCCGGGCTGACGGCCTGGGCCTGCAGAGCGCCTGCGTCGTCGAGCCGCGCCGTTGCGATGCGCTTGACGATCCCAATTTCATACCGCCCGAGCAGCGCGATGGTTTGTTTGCGTCCTGCGGTCACAGACGGATGGCCCTGGCTGCGGGAGCGATGCTGATCATGTTTGCCGCGGCGGCCACGGCCACGCTTTCGCTGACGCATGCTGGCGCAGGCTCGGCACCGGCCATGCTCAGCGCCATTCTGCTGCTCACTCTGTCCATCGGCCTGAAGGCCGCCATTGTGTTTGCTCGCCTCGGGAGATGAGGAGAGCGCCGGTGAAACGCGATGGTCACAGGCGCGATGCCGTTGCCGCCCCACGTGAACCTGTCGACGCAACGTCGCCGCGGCGTATGTCGCACCCTGATGTTGCCGACCGCTTGAATCTCTCCAGCCTGTCGTATGTGGAGCCCCCGGTGGAGCGAATCGCACCGCGGCTCATTGGCGCGGGTGACGCAGGTGATAGCGTCGCGGCCGTGCGGCTTGAGCGCGCCCTTGAGGCCTTTCGCCGCTATGGGCACCTGCGAGCCGCGATTAATCCTCTGGAAATGGAGCCGCCCGGATCGCCAGAGATCGATGCGGCGACGCAAGGCATGGCCGAGCGCGACCGATACACGAGCGTTGGCATGCGCTGGGGCGGCCGCAACCAGCGATGGACCATCGGCTCCTGGCTCGCTCGCCTGCATCGAACCTATTGCTCAACTACGGGCGCGGAATTCATGCACCTGGCCGACCACCAGCGGCGGGAGTGGTTTGCCGAAGCGCTCGAGCAGCAACCGGCGCCGCTGCTCGATAAAGCGCTGCGCAGCCGCATCCTGCGCGACCTGACTGGCGCGGAGATGTTCGAGCAGTTCGTGCGCAAGCGGTTCATCGGTGCCAAGACCTTTTCGCTCGAAGGCGCCGACGCCCTCATCCCACTGCTTTCGAGCATGATCGAACGGGCCGGCGATGAGGGCATCGACCAACTATTTCTGGGCATGGCGCATCGCGGCCGGCTCAACGTCCTGGCCAACATCATCGGCAAGGACCTCGCGCTCATCTTCCATGAACTGCTCGACGAAGACCCTTCTGCGCATATCGGTGGTGGCGACGTCAAGTATCACCTTGGCGCGTGCGGCACGTGGCGAGCGGAAAGTGGCGCCGACGTGCGACTGTCGTTGTGTTTCAACCCCAGCCATCTGGAATTCGTCAATCCCGTCGCCATGGGGCGCACGCGCGCGGCTCGCGAGCGCGGACGCAACGCCTGCTGCGTGCTCATCCACGGCGACGCGGCGGTGATTGGCGAAGGCGTTGTGGCTGAGGCGCTCAATCTCGCCGCGCTGCGGGGCTACGCCATCGGCGGAGCAATCCACATCGTCATCAACAACCAGATCGGATTCACGACAACGCCCAGCGAGGCCCGCTCCACGCGCTACTGCACTGATCTCATGCTTGGTTTCGACATCCCCGTGCTGCACGTCAATGGCGATGACCCGCTCGCCGTCGTGCGGGCCGGCTTGATCGCTATGTCCTATCGCGAGCGCTTCGGGCGCGACGTGGCCATCGACCTGTGCTGCTACCGCCGGCTGGGCCACAACGAGATCGACGAACCAGCGTTCACACAGCCGCAGATGTACCGCCGCATTCGCGCCCATCCGACCGTGCGCGAGATCTTCCTCGAGCAGCACGGTGGGGCGGGCGACGCTGCAGAGTCGATCGAACATGAACTGCACGAGCACTACGAGCAGCGTCTTGCCGAGGCGAAGATCTGCGGCGGGAGCATGAAAGATGACGATGGCGTCGCGCTCAGCGGAACGTACTTTGGCGGCCGGGCGGCGGACGCCGATCGCGTCGAGACCGCAGCGCCACTGCAGCGCCTGCAATCGATTCTGCAGGTGCTCAGCGCCGTGCCGGAGGGCTTTCGCCTCAATCGGAAAATTGCGCACGGGCTGGAGAGGCGCCGCGCGATGGCTGAGCAGCGCACGCCGCTCGACTGGGCGGCGGCCGAGGCCTTGGCGCTGGGCAGTCTGAGCCTGGAGGGTGTGCCGATCCGCTTGAGCGGGCAGGATACGGTCCGCGGCACCTTCGGCCAGCGGCACCTCACGTGGTTTGACGCCGACACGGGCGCGCCTCACACCCCGCTGCAACACCTCGACGGGTCGCAGGCGCGCCTGGAGCTGATCAACTCGCCATTGAGCGAAGCAGCGCCGCTCGCGTACGAGTTCGGCTACGCGCTGGAGCATCCTGATGCACTGATCGCCTGGGAAGCGCAGTACGGCGACTTCGCCAACGCGGCGCAGGTGATCATCGATCAGTTCCTCGCCAGCGCTGAAGACAAGTGGGAGCGTCTCAACGGCCTCGTGCTGCTTCTGCCGCACGGTTTCGAAGGTTCGGGGCCGGAGCATTCGAGCGCCCGGCTTGAGCGCTTCCTGCTGCTGGCCGCGGAGGACAACATCCAAGTTACCCAGCCGACGACGCCGGCGCAGTACTTTCACCTGCTTCGCCGGCAGGTTCGGCGCAGGTGGCGCAAGCCGCTCGTCGTGCTCACGCCCAAGAGCCTGCTGAGGCATCCGCGCGCTGTCTCGGAGCTTGCCCAATGCGCGGGCGGCGCATTTCAGCCGGTTCTTGGGGACCCGCAGTTGCAGGCGCGCGGGCGGCAGTTTCCTCGCGTGCTGCTGTGCTCGGGCAAGGTCTACTACGAGCTGCTCGAAAATCGACAGCAGCGCTCGCTTGACGATGCCATCGCCATCGTCCGCCTTGAGCAACTGTACCCGTTTCCGCAGGACGAACTCGAAGCAGTCCTGCGACACGTTCCGGATGGCACGCCGCTCAAGTGGGTGCAGGAGGAGCCGGAGAACATGGGCGCCTGGCGCTTCATGCGCGCCCGGCATGGGCCGCGACTCTTCGGCCGCTTCGACATGGGCCTCATCGCCCGCTGTGCGTCGGCCAGCCCCGCCACGGGATCGGCCAGCAGCCACCGTCTTGAGCAGGACCAGTTGATCCATCGCGCCCTCGCAATCGACTGATGCCGGCGAGGGGCATGACCGAATCAAAGGAAGCACCAATGCCTACTGACATCAAAGTGCCTGAGATCGGCGAATCCGTGAGCGAAGCAACCATCTCGCGCTGGCTGATCGCCGAGGGCGAGCAGGTCGAGCGCGATGAGAGCATCGTGGAGATCGAAACGGACAAGGTTTCGCTCGAGATTCCATCGCCGGCTTCCGGAGTGCTTGGCGAAATCGTGGTGCGCGAAGGGGAGACGGCCAGGGTCGGCGATGTGATCGCGCGGTTGTCGGACTCAGACGGCGCGCCGGCGAAGGGGCGTCAAGCCGATGCTCCCGCTTCGCGGCGAGCGCCGCAGACCGCCTCGAAGGAGAAGGCCTCGAACCAGGCATCCTCTGAAGAAGCGCAGCCGGAACAATCTGAGCAGCCGCAGCAGAAGAATGGCGCGCGGCGCAACGGTCCGCAGGCAGCGCGGCACGACGAATCCGAAGACGGCGATGACGAGTCGAATCGCACGCAGGAGAGCCGCGCCGAACTGAAGCGCGAGCCGCGGGAACAGGCTCCGGCTCCGGCGCCGACCGCTGCGGCGCACCGGCCAGATGCCCGCGGGGAGCGGCGCGAGCGCCTCTCGCCGATCCGCCGCCGCATCGCTCAGCGCCTCGTCGAGGCGTCGCAGACCTCGGCGATGTTGACCACGTTCAACGAAGTCGACATGACAGCCGTGTTGAGTCTGAGGAGCAAGTGGGGCGAGCAGTTCGAGCAGGTGCACGGCGTCCGACTCGGGTTCATGTCGCTGTTTGTGCGGGCGTCGGTGGAGGCGCTGCGCGAGTTTCCGCGATTCAACGCCATGATCGACGGCCAGGATGTCGTCTACCGCGACTACATCGACATTGCCATCGCCATCAGCACCGATGCCGGCCTCGTGACGCCCGTGCTGCGCAACGTGTGGCGACTCAGCCTGGCCGACATCGAGCGTCACATCGCCGACTTCGCGGTGCGGGCGCGCAGCAGGGAATTGACCATCGACGAATTGACGGGCGGCACGTTTACGATCACCAACGGCGGCGTCTTCGGCTCGCTGCTCTCGACGCCGATACTCAATCCGCCTCAGACGGGCATTCTCGGGATGCACACCATCCAGGATCGTCCGGTCGCCGTGGATGGCGCGGTGGTCATTCGCCCGATGATGTACCTCGCGCTGACGTACGACCACCGGCTTGTGGACGGCCGGGAAGCCGTGCTCTTCCTCAATCGCGTGCGCGACACCGTGGCGGAGCCCAGCCGCCTGCTGCTGCGCCTGTGAGTTGAATCGCCGGATCCAAAAGAGGAGAGCGGGTCTGCGGAGCAATTACCACAGACCCGCCCGATCGAGGGTGCGTTTAGCGCCAGTTCGCCAGGATGAGGCTGCACTGACCGTAAAGTATCGGGCGCTGGAAGCCCCGACACTCTGGGCAGTTTTCACCTGTGCGCGAGCGTAAATCGCCCGCGCACGGATAGGACATTTGCCGCAAGCGGCGGCTACTTGATGCCTTGTGTCTGCTCAAGCACCCACTTGACGGCATACTGCGTCAGTTCATTGGTCGTCGCGATGTCGAGGCGCCGCTTGATCTTCTGTCGATGGGCATCGACCGTTTTGGGGCTGAGGCTCAGCCGCGTCGCGATTTCGTTCGTGCTCTGGCCGTTGCCGATGAGTTCGAAGACTTCGAGTTCGCGGTCGGTGAGCCGATCGATGGGGGACTGGCCCAGTTTCGAGTCGCCGCCCTGCACGCGGTGCAGCAGATGGTCGGACATGCGCTCGCTCAGGAAGATCTTGTCGCTCAGAACCGTGCGAATGGCGACGATGACGTCTTCCAGAGCCCGCTCCTTGCTGATGTAGCCCATCGCCCCGGCCCGAAGCGACCGCTCGGCAAAGAGCATCTCATCGTGCATCGAGCACACGAGCATGCGCAGCGTCGGGTGCTGCGCCTTGATCTGCTTGACGACTTCGATGCCGTTGGTGTCCTTGAGCGCGATGTCGATGATGAGCAGATCCGGCTTGGTCGCCTTCACCTGTTCGAGCGTCGATGCGAGGTCGTACGCCTCGCCGCACACGCCGAGATGGGGTTCGTGCGAAATCAATTCCGTGAGACCTCGCCGCAGCATCGGATGGTCATCAACGATCAGAACCCGATGCACCTTGGCGGATGCTCTCGCAATCGTGCCGTTTGGTCTTGCACTCACCTGGCTCACGCGTTCCTCCTTCCGCCGATCGCATGCTGGATGTTCCGGCATGGGGCGTTTAATTATTGCACGGTTTCACAGACATCGATCGTGCATTCGGGCACTGTTCAAGAATGGATGCGACCAGTCGTCTCTCGTTCTCTCCCGGCGAGGCGGGCCTGGCGGGCCGGTGGTGAAACGCAGCCAGCCAACGCCTGCTTCGCGGCAGTCGCCGGCAATCCATACACTACTCTCTCGGAATTAGCCTTGCCACCAAGGCGCCGACTCCGACCGCGATGAGAACCGACGTCGCGGGGTTCGAAGCGACGAACTGAACCATCTTCTGATGCGCGCTCCGCGCGGTGCTTACGGCTCGTTCGCCTGCCTCGATTGCGTGGAGGGCTCCCTGTCGCGCCGCGTGAAGGCCGGCGTGCGCGGCCTCACCCGCGCCGCGTCTGGCGTCATCGCCGAGCCGGCTCACGTCATCGCGCAGATCACGAAAGGCCGAATGGTCGTGGTGCGCGGAGACGCCGTCAGGTGGACTGGTTCGGGCTGGTGCGGTCGTCATTTGCATCTCCTGTCTGGGGCAACCCGGCTGCCGGGGAATGTCTCTATCCGGTACCGGCAATTCACTCTACCGGCGTCAGGTGAATTACGACTGAGTTTACCATGAAAACCTGTTCATCTTGTCGAACGATCTCCGGGGTCCCTTGGCAGCGCGCCCCCCGCGGTCGCTACGGGTTGCGGGAAGCCGCAGCTATGAAACACTTTTAATGCGCATTTCAGCACGCGCTCATGCGGGTCCGGTACTAATCAAAGGTCATCGCGAGATGACCCATACTCCGCCTTGCCCGCGTCAGCAGCCCAGCGGCGGCGGAGTGGACGCGGTCTTCGGCCGGGAGGTTGGAGACCGTATTCCGAATCGGCCCGGGAAACGGGCGATTCAGCCGCGCAGGCGGGCCGTCGGCCCAAGCCTGCGCCTTTTCAGGAGGATTGAAAGATGTTGCGAAGACACATTCGCCTCGTCGCCGTTTCGTTCATGACCATGCTCTACGTCGTCATTCTGGTTGGTTGCAACACCATGGAAGGCGCCGGCCAGGACGTAGAGGCCGCCGGCGAAGCAGTTCAGGACGCTGCAGACTGAAAAGCTGCAGCTTTAAAGGAGGTATCACCATGCGCACCAGTACCTGGCGCTATTTGATGACAATCGTTCTGGCCGCACTCTTCGTCGGCGCAGGGGCCCAGATGGTCGGCTGCGAGGAGGGGCCGGCGGAGAACGCGGGCGAAGAGATCGATGAAGCCGCCGAAGACGCGGGAGAGGCCATCGATGACGCTGTCGATGATCTCGACGACGGCGGCATCTGATCCGCTATCCGCTGATCGAGCTGTCCGCGAACCGTTTTCTTCTCGCTTCAAGTGCGCAGTGCGCGCGTCCTACATGGATGCGCGCACTGCGCCTTGGGGACAGCCCCCCTGGGCACCCACACTCGCGTTCCTGCGCGTCCAGCCGTGACGAGTGCAGCGGGCGCCTCGGCCTACGGTTGATCCAATGGAGAGATTTGACTCGATCGATCTGGACGTCACGCTCCTTGAGGAAGCCCTGCGCTTGCTTCTGGCCGTGGCGTGCGGCGCACTAATCGGTTGGGATCGGGAGTCTAAAGGCAGGGATGCTGGCCTGCGGACGCACATCATGGTGGCGCTTGGGTCGGCGGGCTTCACTCTCATTGCCATGCAGATGTTCATGACGCTGGGAAATGCCCAGGATGCGACCGGCGACGCCGTGCGCATTATGGCCGCCATCATCGGCGGCGTCGGCTTTCTCGGCGCGGGCGCGATCATTCAGTCCGGCGGGCGCGTCCGCGGGCTGACCACAGCGGCGGGCCTCTGGGTGATAGCGGCGGTGGGCATTTCAGCCGGCGCCGGCTTCTACAGCAATGCGATGTTCGTGACGGTGCTCGCGTTTCTCACGCTCAATGCGCTTCGCCGCGTTGAAGTTCTGACTGGAAAACGGGATGAAGAACCCCGAATGGCCGGGTCGAGTGCATTTCATCCACACTCGCATCTGAAGGGGCCTATCGTGCCCCAGCGGGAGCAGGCGCCGGGGCGCGGCACCTTCTCGCCGGCCGGTCACCAGGAATCAGCAGTTGAGAGATCGAGTCAAGCATGACTGCCGGAAGTGAAGCATCGAGTCCGCCGGCTGCACCGCCCACAGCCAGGCGGCCCGTCTCGATCGGCTCGCCGCCAGATCCCGTCGTGCAGGCGGATCACGCCATCGTTCTGGCCGAGCGCCAGACTGAGACGAGCGACATCGTCATTCTTTCCAACAGGCTGCCGGTGCATCGAACCGAGCGCGACGGGCAAGCCGTGTGGGAAAGCAGCCCGGGCGGGCTCGTCTCGGCGATGACGCCGATTCTGCGCAACCGAGAGAGCATGTGGATCGGCTGGGCCGGCGCGCCGGACGCACCGAAAGAAGCCTTCGAACACAACGGCATCCACAACGTGCCCATTCATATCACCGAGGAAGAACTCGAAGCCTACTACGACGGCTTCTCCAATCGCACGCTCTGGCCGCTCTACCACGATGCGATTCGCCCGCCCGAGTTTCGGCGGGAGTGGTGGGCCACATTCGTCGAGGTGAATCGGCGCTTTGCGCACGCGGCGGCGGAACGCGTCAGTCGAGGCGGCATCGTGTGGGTGCACGACTACCACTTGCAACTCGTGCCGGCGATGATTCGCGAGCGGCGGCCGGAGGTGCGCATCGGTTTTTTTCTGCACATTCCGTTTCCGCCGCAGGAACTGTTCGCACAACTGCCGCGGCGCGCGGAACTGCTCCGCGGGCTGCTCGGCGCCGACGTCGTCGGTTTTCAGACGGCGACTGGAGCGCAGAACTTCTGCCGCCTCTGCCGCCGCTTCACGCCCGCGACTGGGCGGGGCACCGATCTGCAGTTCGAGGGCCGGCTCATCCGCGCGCGAGCCTTTCCGATTTCGATCGATTTCAATCGCTTCGAATCGCTGGCCCGCCAGCCGGCAGTGCAGGACCGGGCGAGCCAGTTTCGGGCCAAACTCGGCGGCGCGCGGCGCATCATCCTCGGCGTCGATCGCATGGATTACACCAAGGGCATCGAGTTGCGCCTGCGCGCTTTCCAGGAACTGCTGCGGTCCAAGCGCGCCGATCCCGCCCAATGCGTCTTCGTCCAGGTCGGCGTGCCGAGCCGCGAACGGGTGGAGGCCTACCGCGATATCCGGGCGCGCATTGAGGAAGTCATCGGCCAGATCAACGGGGAGTTCGGCGAACTCGGCCTGACGCCGGTCCACTACCTCTACCGGAGCCTGCCGGTTGAGGAACTGGCCTCGCTCTACGTCGCCGCTGACGTGATGGTGGTCACGCCGCTGCGCGACGGCATGAACCTCGTGGCCAAGGAGTACATAGCCACGCGCATCAACGACACTGGCGTGCTGCTGCTCAGCGAATTCACCGGGGCGGCGCGCGAGCTGCAGTCGGCGCTGCTCGTCAATCCGCATGACGACGTCGGGATGCAGTTGGCGCTCGAAACCGCACTGAATATGCCGCCCGCAAGGCAGCGGCAGCGCATCCGGGCGCTGCGCCGCACCGTCCGGCGGCACGACGTCTATGCATGGGCCCGGGAGTTCTTCGAGGCACTGACCGTATGACGACGCTTGACGATCGACTCGCCGAGATCGCCACGGTGCCCATCCTCCTCGTGGCCAGTGATTACGATGGCACGATCGCACCGATCGTGGATGATCCGGGACAGGCTCGGCCGTATCGCGAAGCGATTGTCGCGCTGCGGCTGCTCTCGGGCCTGGCGCAGACCCACGTGGCCGTGATCTCCGGCCGCGCGTTGGCCGATCTGGCCTCGCTCACCGGCCCGCCTGAAGATGTTCATCTCGTCGGCAGCCACGGCAGCGAATTTGATCTCAATTACGCCACCGCGCTGCCCGGTGAAGCCATTGCCCTGCGCGATCGGATCGCGCGCGATCTGTCGGACATCGCCAGTTCGGCCAGCGGGCTCATGATCGAGCAGAAGCCCGCCGGAGTCGCTCTGCACTACCGCCAGGCCACCGCCGAAGACGCCGAACGCGCCCTCTCGGCTGTGCGCTCCGGGCCCGGCTCGATCGAGGGCGTCGTGACGCGGCACGGCAAGAAAGTCGTGGAGTTGAGTGTCGTGACGACGAACAAGGGCGATGCGCTCGATGTCGTGCGACATCGCTGCGGCGCCTCGGCGACGGTCTTTTTCGGCGATGACCTGACGGACGAGGACGCCTTCTCGCGCCTGCGCGGCCCGGATCTGGCGATCAAGGTGGGCCCGGGTGAGTCCATCGCGCCGTTTCGCGTGGAGGGACCTGAAGAGGTAGCGCGCATTCTGGCGCATCTGGGGGAGTTGCGCGCCAAGTGGCTGGAAGGCGCGCAGGCCGCGCCCATCGAAGAGCACTCGCTGCTTTCCGACCAGCGCGCCATCGCGCTGGTCACCAGGTGCGCCCGAATCACCTGGCTCTGCGCCCCGCGCGCCGATGCATCGCCGATCTTCGCCGAGCTGCTCGGCGGACCCACCGCCGGCTACTTCAGCGTCGAACCGGGCGACAGCAGCGCGCCGGTCGAACAGGAATACGACGGCGCGTCCATGGTCCTCCAGACCCGCTGGAAACACATGCGAGTGACCGACTGGTTCGACTGCTCTGCGGGCCGGCCCAACCAGCGACCCGGCCGCGCCGATCTCGTTCGCATCCTCGAAGGAGAGGGAGAAGCGGTCATCACCTTCTCGCCCCGGCTCGACTTCGGCCGCATCGACACGCAACTGCGCCGGCGCGATGGCGGACTCGAGGTCGAAGGTACGCTCGATCCTATCGTGCTTCGCTCACACAACGTTCAGTGGCAGATCGAGCGAGAGGGCATTCATCAGACGGCCACGGCCCGCGTAACGCTCGTCGCCGGCCAGCCGCTCGTCCTCGAATTGCGCCACGGCTCAGGGCGCCTGCGCGATGATCGCATCCAGGTGATCGATCGGCTGCAGCTCACGCACCGTTTCTGGTCGGCATGGGCCGATCGGCTGCGGCTTCCGCCGGAGCGAACCGACATGGTGCAGCGCAGCGCGCTGGTGCTCAAGGCGCTGTGTCACGGCCCGACGGGCGCCATTCTCGCCGCCGCCACCACGAGTCTGCCCGAGCACATCGGCGGAGTGCGCAACTGGGACTATCGCTACTGCTGGATTCGCGATGCAGCGATGTCCGCGGCCGCGCTGGTGCGATTGGGCAGCCTCGACGAGGCAATGGGCTTTCTCAACTGGATGTGCGGCGTGGTGCACGAACGCGAGTCGCCCGAGCGATTGCAACCGCTGTATTCTCTCAACGGACAGGAACTCGGCGCCGAAGCCGAGATCGCCGAACTCTCAGGCTACCTGGGCAGCCGCCCGGTGCGCGTGGGTAACGCGGCTTCGCGGCAGGTGCAGTTGGACGTCTTCGGTCCGATCGTCGAACTGGTCGCCATGCTCATGGAAGCCGAAGCGCCTCTCTCAATCGAGCACTGGAGGCTGGTCGAAGCGATGGTCACGGCCGTGCAGCGCCGCTGGGATGCGCCGGACCACGGCATCTGGGAAATCCGCCGTCCGCGGCGACACCACGTGCACTCAAAAGTCATGTGCTGGCTGACGGTCGACCGCGCTATCGCCATCGCCGACCAGTTGCTCGAACGCGACATGCCCGAGTGGAGGCAACTGCGCGACTGGATCGCCGCCGACGTACTCGAGCACGGCTACAAGCCTTCGGTGAAGGCGTTTACGGCAGCGTATGACGACTGCGACCTCGACGCCGCGTCTCTCTTCGTCGGACTGTCCGGTCTGCTCGCGCCCGGCGATGAACGGTTTCTCTCGACGATCGAGGCCGTCGGATCAGGGCTCAAAGAAGGTCCGACGATCTACCGCTACAGGGCCGATGACGGCTTGCCGGGGTTTGAAGGCGGGTTTCACATCTGCCTCGCGTGGTACATTCAGTCGCTGATCCGCGTGGACCGGCGCGACGAGGCGGAGGCATTGTTCAACGAGTTGTGCGAACTCGCCGGGCCGACGGGAATGCTCAGCGAGCAGTACGATCCGCGCACCGGTCGCGCGCTGGGCAACACGCCTCAGGCCTACTCGCACCTCGCACTGATCAACACGGCGCTGGATCTCAGTGGGCAGCGGTGAACGCCCGCGGCTGCCGGCTGCACCGCGTCCATCGCCATGGCTGCAGCCGTCGGGCTTGCCCGAAGGTCCATTCAGGAAGGGGGAGGTTTGCAGTGATCGGCACAGTGACAGTGAAAGCGGAGCCAATGACGGACTTTCTTGGCCGCCTCGAGGACGTGCCGTGGGAGGAGTGGCTCAAGATCGTCGTCGCCGTGGCGATCGGTCTGATGATCCATCTCGTGCTGTTCTGGATCCTGCGGCGCGTGGCCAGGCGCACCGACACCGCGATGGATCAGTCATTCGTGCGGCGGCTGAGCCGGCCTTCGCGCGTACTGTTTCCGCTGCTCGCGACTCAGTTCGTGCTGCCCAGCGTCGTGGTGCTGTCCGAGAGCGTGCTTCTGCGCCACATCATGAGTCTTCTGCTCATTCTCAACGTAGCGTGGCTCGTGATCGCACTCGTGCGCGCCTCGGCGGAACTCATCAACAGCCACTACGATGTCACGGTCCCGGACAACTACACCGCCCGGCGGATGCACACGCAGATCAACGTCATCTCGCGCGTGCTGGTCGTGCTGATTGCCATCATCGGGATCGGCCTCGCTCTGATGACCTTCCCTCGCGTGCGCGAACTGGGCACCAGCCTGCTGGCGTCGGCGGGCATTGCGGGGATCATCGTCGGCTTCGCCGCCCGGCCCGTGCTGGAGAACATCATCGCGGGCGTGCAACTCGCCCTCACTCAGCCCATCAACATCGATGACGTAGTCATCGTGGACGGGGAGTGGGGGCGCATCGAGGAGATCACCACCACCTATGTGGTCGTGCGCATCTGGGACGATCGCCGGCTCATTTGCCCGTTTACGAAATTCATTTCGGAGTCGTTCCAGAACTGGACCCGTCGCACTGCCGACATTCTCGGCACCGTGTTCATCTACGCCGACTACAGCGTGCCTTTCGCCGCCGTGCGCGACGAACTGAAGCGGATCGTGGAGCAGCACCCCAAGTGGGACAAGCGGGTCTGCGTGCTGCAGGTGACCGATGCCACTGAATCCGCCGTCGAGATGAGAGCGCTCGTCAGCGCGTCGAGCGCCTCGCGCGCATGGGATCTCCGCGTGGATGTGCGCGAGAGGCTGATCGAATATCTCCAGCGCGAGCACCCGCAGGCACTGCCTCAGACGAGGGTTCAGATGATGGATCTTCGCACGGGCAAGTCGGGACCGGAGTGACGGCGCCTCGCTACGCCGACGGGGCGAGCACCTCCGGCGCGGCGCCCAGTTCGGAAATGAATCGCCGAATCTGGGTTGCCAATCCGCGCGGCCCGGTCAGTTTGCACGTGCACACGCCCTCGACGCCGGGATCGTCATCGGCCAGCAGAAAGACGCGGCGGTTGCCTCGCTCGGCGACGAATGCTTCCACCCTCGCCGCGAGATCGTCAGCTCCGTCGGTGATCCAGACAGCCGCCCGCTGACAGTCCTCGGGAAGAGATGCGACTGGCGTGCAGCCGGCCGACCTGGCAAAGGACATCGCCAGCCCGCGCAACCGCGCATCCGCCAGGTCGAGCACTGCCACGGCATCAACAGGCGAGGCAACGCGTAACCGGACCACCGAAACCGCCACAACCTGCAAGAAGGCGCAACAACGCGCAAGAACGCGGCAGGGCGAGACTTACGGGCGATTCAGGCCGCGCGACCGAAACCGCCACGCCAGGCCGAATCGGG
>JADZAS010000034.1 GCA_020852515.1 Phycisphaerales bacterium | reverse complement strand
TCGTTCGACTGATCCCGCGTTCCTGAACTTCCGTGCTCATCCGAAGGCCAGTCCCTTCGTAGAAGCCTCGACGAGGCGCTTGGTGTGGCGGGCCGTCTGCTCGGTGGCGCGCGCCGTGCGTTCGGCGCTGTCATCTCCCGCGGCGAGGCCGCGCACGGCCGAGGCGTCGAAGGTGCCGCGCACACTGACGCGGCTGGCGAGCAGATCGAGTTGATCGCCGAGGTCGGCCAGCCGCTGCAAAGCGACGGACGCCGGATCCTGTCCGCTGGCGAGCGCCTCTTCGCGCCGCTCACGGGCTGTCTCGACGGCCTGCGCCAGTTCCTGTTTCGTGCGGGCCAGTGCTTCCTCGGCCTGGCGGATGCGCTCGGCCGTCTGCTCATCGAGATCAGCGAGCGCCTCGATGCGCTGGGCATCGACGGCGTTGAGCGCCGCTTCCTTCTCCTGCTCGCGCTGGGCGTCGCTGCGACCGCGGCGGCGCTCGGCTTCGGCGATGTCATCCTTGCGCTGCGATTCGATTCCCGTGAGATCGGCATCCAGTTCCCGGCGATTCAGCGCCTTGGCGGCTTCGACATCGAGCGTCTCATCCAGCAGACCCATCACTTCGGTGAAACGATCTGCGAGCCAGTTCGTCACCCGGGCCCAGATGCGCTGCACACCCGCGGCGAGATTTGCCCAGCCCTTGGCGATGCCGGCGGTGAAGTCGGGGAAGTTGCGTTCGAACCAGTCGCGGACTTCGATCCACGCCTTGCGCACTCCGGAGAAGGCGATGATCGCCGCCTTCTGGAAGCCGGCGCTGAATCCGATCCAGGCCTGACGCAATGGCTGGATGCCCTGTTCCCAGGCGACACGCAGCCCGGCCCAGAGGACGCGCGCGGCCAGTGCAATGTCGCCACCGGTCATCGCATCACGGATGCCGCTCACCACGGCGCCGACGAACTTGCCCAGTTCGCCGAAGCGGTCGCGGAGCCACTGGAGGGCCTTGCCGCCCGCGCCGGACCACGCGATGACCGTCCCACCGAGCAGACCGACGGCGGCGATGAGCAGGCCGATGGGTGAGATGACGGCGCCGATGATCGCAGCTGCCGCGGCGAATGCGACTTTCACGGCCGTGAGTACCGACACCAGCCCGCCGATGACGAACGCCGCGGCCTGCGCGCTGGCGCCCACCAGCACCATCGCCACGCCGACAGCGCCAAGCACGGCGACCGATCCGGCGGCGACGACGACGAGCATCCGGTTCTCGCGCACCCACTGCGCGATGGCCGTGGTGACGCGCGTGATCAGGTGCGTGGCGATGCGCAGGGGCGCGACGATCGACTCGCCAACCGCGATGCCCAGACCTTCGAGGGCGCTCTTGAGAATGATGGCCTGCCCCTTGAGGGTGTTGAGTTGGACGCCAGCGATGCGCTCTGCGGTGCCGGTCGCGCCTTGGAGGGCGCTTTGATAGTCGCGGAGTTTGTCGGCGCCCTGCGAGAGCAGTTCAGCCACGCCGGCCGCCTGCCGGGCCTGGAAGATGCGGCCGAGGATTTCGAGTCGCTTGCCCGAGCCCATGCCCTCCATGGCGCGGTTGAGATCATCGATGATGGCCGCCAGCGGCCGCACGTTGCCCTGGGCGTCGAGCACGTTCACGCCGAGTTCTTTCAGTGTGTCGGCCGCCTCCTTGCTCGGGCTGGTCAGCGCCAGGATCGCGCCGCGCAGAGTCGTGCCCGCCATCTCACCCTGGATGCCGGCGTTGGAGAGCAGCTGGATGGCCGCGACGATCTCCTCGAAGGCGATGCCGGCGCTCTTGGCAATCGGCCCGACGAACTTCATGGCGTCGCCCAATTGGAGCAGATCGGTGTTCGCCGTGGTCATGGCCTTGGTGAGCACATCCACGGCTTCGCCGAGCCGATCGGCCTCGATTCCCATGCCGGCCATGATCTTGGCGGCGATGTCCGCGGACTGGGCGATTTCCAGTTGACCGGCTGCGGCGAGGTTGAGTGTCGGACCGATGGACTTGAGGATCTGCTCGACGCTGAAACCCGCCAGCGCGAAGAAGCCCATCGCGTCCGCCGCCTGGCTGGCGGAGAACACCGTCGTCTCACCGAGTCGCTTGGCCTCGTCGGAGAGACGCTTGAAGTCCTTCTCGCTCGCGTTGGTCAACGCACGGACGCGTGCCATGCTCTGCTCGAAGGTGGCGAACGCGATGCTGCTCAGCGCGAAGGGCGTGCCGATGACCGCCGCCGTGGCGACGAGACTCTGACCAACTGACCGCACACCGTCGCCGAAGGCCTTGAGGCGCGCCTGGGCGCGCCGCAGGGCGCGGAGCAGGCGCGAATCGTCGCCTCCGATTTCGACGAAGGCGCGGCCGGCGCGGATGCCCTGTGTCGCGGCCATCGATTACGACCCTCTCACACTGTTGCGCCAGAGTTCGGGGAGTTTGGGCCGCTCCTTCTCCAGTGCCGGCTGCATGTACGGGCGCGCCGCGATGCGCACGCGGCGCTCGGTGCGCTTGCCGCGCCGGCGGCGGGTGACGGTCGTCGTGCCGCCGCGTTCGAGCACGCGCGGCGCGGTCGAGGCCCTGAAACCCACCGGACCGATGACGACCGAGTCGCTCTGTTTGTCGTAGCCGAAGAGGATGAAGCGGCGCAGCAGGCCGACGTGCGAGTGGGGCGGCTGGCCCGGCTTGCTCGTGCCCTTGCGCTTGCGGATGCTCGTGCGGGCCGACTGGCGGATGAAGGCGCCGGCCTTGCTCAGTACCTTGCGGCGCGCGGCATCGACGGCCCGTTTGACCTTCGGGCGGTCGAAGAACAGTTGCTTGATGCGCAGGTCTAGCATATTGCGCCTCCTGCGAGATAGGATTGGTTATGACAGTTCGTGATCGCATCCGATGGTGGGAACCGATCGGTGCTTCCTACAGACGATCGCTGGTCGAGCTGTGCGCCGTCGGCATCCTTCGACCTCTGTTTTGGATTCGGGTGCTTGGCTTCTCGTTCGTCGTGATTGCCGGACTGATCGCATGGTTGGTTTCGATGTACCCGACTATCGCCATACCATGGGCGCAATTGATTACAAAAGCTCTTCTCGGCGCGCTGCTGATCTTCTGTGCTTGCGCCCTCGTCGCCGTCGTGCCGCGACGCATTGAAATCGGACCCGACGAGATTCGCATTCTCCGCGGCCAGTCTCATGCTCGGATCATTCTTGAGCGAATCGAAAACGTCTTTATTGACGACAGCGCCTCTACCCCGTCGCACCTCGTCGTGTTGTATCGCACGCGAATTGAAACGGTGGAGACGCTGTCGTTCGCGATTAAACCAACGGTCGATCGCGAGGCACTTGATTCGCTGGTTCGCCAGATCAATTCTGCTGTGCGTTCGAAGTTGACTCACGATTCCGTCCTCGACGGTCCGCCCGGCTGACTTGCCTTCACGGCCATTCCTGGCACCCGTCCCTCGACGAACACTTCCTTCAGTACCGACACATCCGCCTTCATGACGCCCGCATTGCGCGCGAACGGGTCGAAATCGCCGGGCCGGAACGCCCGCTGGTGTTTGGCGCTGCGCTGGGTGTTGGCGATGAGCGCCATGATCGATGAGACCCGAGCCCACTCGTCGCGCTGCCTTTGCTCGGCCATCGCGAGGAGGTCGCGCAGCGTCAGGCTGGCGGGATCGAGGCCGAGGATGCCGGCGCAGCGCCAGATGAGTTGCCAGAGGTCGCCTGAGTCAGAGCATCCTGCACGATCCGTTCGATCTCGCCGCCCTCCAGACGGGCTTCGACGACGTCGCGTGCCTTGTCCATTGCCTGCCGGACCATCAGCAGCACCCGCCCGAGGTTGGCCCGGTCCCTCGGGCTGGGGCAGAAAGCCACCAGTTCATCGAGCAGCGCCGCGGTGGCGGCGTCGATCGCGTCGCCGGCCATCGCAGCGCCGAATGTCCCATCGCTGATCTGTTTCTGATCCGCCTGCGGCTTCACCAGCGCGTAGATGATGTCGCACAGCAGCACGGGATCGCGCATTAGGCGTTCGAGCAGATCGCCGCCGCTGATCACCTCGAGCAGGTCGGTGCCGGTCAGGCTGCGGATGCGTTTGAGGGCCGCGACGTTGATCTCGACGGACCACTCGTTACCCGTGTTGTCCTTGAAGGTTTTCACCGGCGGCATCTCCTGATTGCTCGGGCGGCCCGTACTCCTGAGCCCGACGCGCGGCGCGGGCCTGCTGGTACTTCCAGTCCGCCCACACCCAGATCAGCCAGAGGAAGACGATTCCACCTACCCAGTACATGATCATGTCAGACTCCAATCTGCGATTCTCCTGCGCGCTCGACTGGCTGCTCGAAGAGTTGAGGATCGATGACGGGGAACGCGGCAAGCAATCGGCGGCTCGCCCAGAACACCAGCAGCCAGACAATCCAGCAGGCCAGGATGGTGTACATCCAGCATCCCAATGGTGCGTTCTCCTGCTCACGGCGTCGAGTCGTACAGCACGCCAAGGTTGAGGACGGCTGTCGCCGACGACGATGCGTTGCTCGCCATGAGGCCATCGACCGAGTCGCCTGCGAGCGGGTTCACGATCTGCTGGCCGTCGAGCCAGAACCACGTTTCGTTCTTCACGAGGTCGATCGACAGCGTGGTTACTCCGGTATCACGCACGCTGAGGTGGCCGCGCTCTCCGAGTTTGGCGCCGATGGCAACGAGTTCATCGCCGGTGAATGCCAGGGCGATCGCCACCTGCTCGGCCGCCGTCACGGCGGTGTCCTGAACAGGGAGCACATCGCCCACTCCCCCTGAAAATGTCACGTCGTCTCCGGCCACGCCATCCACATCCACGTCGTAGCGCCGGCCGCCATCCCAGTAGATGTCGATCACATCGCCGATCTGAAGCGTCGTGCCTGCGAGGGTGAGCACGCCCGTGGTATCGGTGGATCGCGTCGAAAGCGTGCCGGCCTCGGCCGTGGGCAGTGTGATCGGGCCCTGGCGGATGGAACCGTCGGCAGTGCGCTGGAGTGTGGCCCCGAGCGGCGCGCCGCCGATCTCGCCGGAGAGTGACAGGGTACTGCTGGGCATTACGCACCTCCGATCCACGAGGGCGGCGTGGCTGAGTAGGCGACCTTGGCGGTCACCGAGACGGTGATGCCCTCCTCGAGCGGCTCGCTACGACTGAACGAACTGATCATGAAGTCGGCCTGCAATCCCTCGCCCCCGGTGTCGTCGAGAACCTGGAAGCCCAGGATGGCGTTGTTGAGGTAGGCGTTGCGGATGGCGGTGAAGCCGGCGTCGGCGGTATCCCACACCATCTCGAACTCGATGGTGGCGGACTTGAGCGTGGCGACGTTGGCGCGCCAGCCTGCGTTGCCGCGCGTGGTCAGATCCGCCTCGGCGGCTTCGAGATTGAGCGTCACATCGCGGACGTTGGTCAGCTCCAACCACGCTCCGCCGGCGCCCTGGCCGTCCACCTTGTAGTTGAGGACGGCCTCCATGCCGAGTTTGAAGCCCATGGGTCACGGTCCTTTCGTGCTCTACTGCCTCACCCTGTAGGTGACCGACACGACACTCGTGAATGCGCGCTGCTGATCGAGATGCTCAGGTGAAATGAGCGGATCGGTCGTGGTAGTCAGCCACGCGGCCTCGGGCGCGCCCGCCAGCCGCGGGTGGCTCAGGTGCTCGGCGATCTCCTCAACCAGCGCGATCAGTGCGTCGGCGTCGGGATCGCCATCCACCTTCTTCTGCACTCCCACATCGATGGTGCAATCGAGCCACGAGTCGCGGCGCCCCGAGGCGGTCCGCGCCACACTGCGCGGCACGACCGTCACATGCAGATTCGCCAGGTCTTCGAGGCCGACGCTCGGCACAAGGTGGCGCTGAGCCGTGAAGGGCATCGAGAACGAGGTCCCATTCAGGCTCGCCACCACGGCATCCGCAATGTTCAGGATCGTGCTGCTCACAGATCCTCCGTGCCCACGTGCTTGGTGTGGATGCGCAGTGTCAACCGATTCACGTCGCTGTAGCGCCACGGCGGCTCGCTGCCCGGCGCCATGACCTCGTAGGTGTACGTGGCGATGGCGTCGGTCTCGATGATGCGATCGCCGGGCTGTGGCAGTGTGGTTTCAGCGGCGAGGACGAGATCGGCAGCGCGGATAAGGAAGTCCCTTGACTCGATGCGCGTGAGACCGCCCGCGTGGTCGTCCTGTTCGAAGACGGTGCGGCCGATCGTCGCCGCCAGTTCCACCTCGTTGCTGGCGCGCAGGTATTTCACCGTCCGCGTCAAGTGCTGGTGACGCTGATCTTCGAGCCATGTCAGTCCTTGTGCCAGCAGATCGGACATGATGCATCACACCGTCGAGAGTGCCGCGCCGTCGTTGCAGACCACACGCCAGGCGAAGGTGCCGTTGTTGTCGATCGCATGGAGGCGGATCGAGTCGTTCGCATCCGCCATGGTGATCGTGTTGTTGCCGGTCTGGTTGATCGCCGACGCGACGGTGATCACGCACGTGCCGCCGTCGGTCTTGATGAACAGGAGCAGTTCCTGCCCCACAAACGTCGGGATCGCCAGGGTGCGCGTCTCGGAGCCGCCAGTCACGATGGGCACATAGCCCGACTGCGCGACGGGAATCGCTCCGGCGTCACCCGGATCGGGAATCGCGCCCGTCAAAGTGCTCTGGAGGCCGATGACGGAGTGGTCGACGAGCACGCGCGCCGTGGCATCGGTGTCCGCTGCGGCCCGTACGGTCTTGCCGAGGTAGGTGTTGCCCGTCG
>JADZAS010000033.1 GCA_020852515.1 Phycisphaerales bacterium | reverse complement strand
TCGTTCGACTGATCCCGCGTTCCTGAACTTCCGTGCTCATCCGAAGGCCAGTCCCTTCGTAGAAGCCTCGACGAGGCGCTTGGTGTGGCGGGCCGTCTGCTCGGTGGCGCGCGCCGTGCGTTCGGCGGAGTCGTCGCCGGCGGCGAGGCCGCGCACGGCTTCGGCGCTGAAGGTCCCTCGCACTTCGATGCCTCGCGCGAACGCGTCTCCCAGGCCAGCGAGTTGATCCTCGAGCGCCGCAACGAGCTGTCCCGGCGATCGCGGTCCGCCGGACTCGTCGGCCTGCGATTCCTCGCGGCTGCGCTTGGCCTGGGCGATCGCTTCCTCGAGCCGCTGCCGGGCTTCTTCAAGTTGCCGTCGGGTTTCGGCGAGGCGGGTGTCGGTGCCGGATCGAAGTGATCCCTGCGCTTCCTCGAACTGCCGGCCGATCTCGGCGAGCGTGGCCTCATTGGCTTCGGCGGCAGTGCGGCGCTGCTCCTGCCGCTTGCGCTCGCGCTCGTCGAGCTGCTTCTGCGCCTGGCTGTCCAATTCGGACAGTCTCGACTCGAGCTGCTCATCGACGAGCTGCTTGGCGGCATCGACGTCCAGAGACGAATCGAACAGCCCCTGGATCTCGAGCATCCGCTTGGCCACAAAGGACGTCGCAGATTCCCAGATCTGCTGAAATCCCGTCGTGAACTTCGTCCAGGTCTTTGACAGGAACGAGGTCGTCTCGATCCACGCGACCTCAAGTGCGTGGAATCCCATCTGCGCCGCCGCCAGCGCCCCGAACCACATCTTCTGGGCGGTCGTGATAAAGAAGTTCCGCGCCGTGAGCCAGGCGGTATTCAGCGCCGCCACCCCCTGCTGCCACACGAGGTTGAGCGACAGCCAGAGGATTTTGGCCGCCAGCGCCACATCGCCCGCAGCGAGAGCATCGGAGATGCCCTGCATGACTCGAGTGACACCGTCGCGCAGCTGCGCGAACTGCTTGCCGAGCCAACCGATCGCCCCGCCGGCGGCGCCGCTGGACACAAGGACGGCGACGCCCAGAGCGGCAACGGCGGTGATCACCAGCCCGATGGGCGAAAGAACGGCGCCCGCGGCGGCGCCGACCGCCAGCAGCGCCGCCTTGGCCGTGAACAGGATGCTTCCAAGTCCGCCAAGCACAAACGCCGCCGCCTGCGCTGCGACACCGACTGCGACCAAAGTGGCACCGAGCGCGCCCACCAGAAGTATCGAGGCCGCAGCGATAACAACCACTGAGCGGTTCTCGCGCACCCATTGCGCCATCGCGGCGGTGGCGCGCGTGATGGAGTGTGCGACCACGCGCAGCGGCCCGACAAGTGACTCGCCGATGGCGATTGCCAGGCCTTCGAGGGCGCTCTTGAGAATGGTTGCCTGTCCCTTGAGCGTGTTGAGCTGCACACCCGCGATGCGCGAGGCCGTTCCGCCGGCGTCGCCAAGCGCGCGGGTGTACTCCCGGAGCTTTTCCGCTCCCTGAGAGAGCAGTTCCGCCATACCCGCCGCCTGCCGCGCGGGGAAGATGCGCCCGAGCACTTCGAGGCGCTCCCCCGAGCCCATCCCCTCCATGGCGCGATTGAGGTCGTCAATGATGTCGGCCAGCGGCCGCACGTTGCCCTCGGCGTCGAGCACTCGGACGCCGAGTTCCTTGAGTTTGTCCGCCGCTTCCTGGCTCGGGCTTGTCAGCGCCAGGATGGCGCCGCGGAGTGTGGTGCCCGCCATCTCGCCCTGGATGCCGGTGTTGGAGAGCAGCTGGATCGCCGCGACGATCTCCTCGAAGGCGATGCCGGCGCTCTTGGCAATCGGCCCGACGAACTTCATGGCGTCGCCGAGTTGGAGCAGATCGGTGTTGGCGGTGGTCATGGCTTTGGTGAGCACATCCACCGCATCACCGAGGCGGCCAGCTTCGATCCCCATGCCCGCCATGATCTTGGCGGCGATGTCCGCAGCCTGGGCGATCTCAAGTTGACCGGCGGCGGCGAGATTGAGCGTCGGGCCGATGGACTTGAGGATCTGCTCAACGCTGAAACCCGCCAGCGCGAAGAAGCCCATCGCATCCGCCGCTTGACTCGCGGAGAACACCGTCGTCTCGCCGAGGCGTTTGGCCTCGTCTGAGAGGCGCTCGAAGTCCTTCTCACTGGCGCTGGTGAGCGCCCGCACTCGCGCCATGCTCTGCTCAAAGCTGGCGAAGACCGGCGCGCTGATCGCCAGAGGCGCCGCGGCGATGGCCGCGGCCGCGACGAGGCGCTGTCCGATGGAACGGACGCCGCTGCCGAACGCCTGAAGGCGGCGCTGGGCCGCCTTCAATCCGGCCGTGAGCTTGTCGCTCACGCCCAGTTCGACGAACGCCCTTCCCGCCCGGATGCCGCGCGTATCGGCCATGAATGCAGTGCCTCAACCAGACGAGGGGCGCACACTGTTGCGCCACAGCGCGGGCAGATTCGACTTCTCCTTCTCCAGCGCCGGCTTCATGTACGGGCGCGCCGCGATGCGCACGACGCGCTTGCCTCGCTGCCGTCCGCGTCGTCTCGACTCGACCGCCGTGCGGCCGCCGAACTCGAGCACACTGGGCGCTGTCGATCGCCGGAATCCCACCGGTCCGACCACGACCGAGTCGCGCTGCTGGTCGTATCCGAACAAGATGAAACGGCGCAGCAGTCCGGTGTGACTGGACGGCGGCTGTCCCGGTCGGCTCGATCGTTTGCGCTTGCGGATCGAGCTGCGGGCCCGCTGGCGGATAAACGCGCCGGCCTTTGACAGCGCCTGCCGCCTGCCCCGATCGACCGCCCGCTGCACCCGCGGGCGGTCGAAGAACATCCGCTTGAGGCGCAAGTCGATCACGTGGCGGCGACGTCCCCGCCGAGGGTCTTGCCCTCCTTGAGGCCCTTGTTGAAGGACGCTTCCTTCTCCTTGCGCAGGCGACCCGAGCCGATGAAGAGGCCGACGATTCCCGTCAGCGCCGGCAAAGCGGGGCCGACGATCGGTACGCCGGCCAAGGTCGGACCGACGGAGTCGAGCGCCGAGAGCGTGAGCTGACTGAGCAAGCCCCGGATCTCGCCGGCTCGTTCGATCGAGGCCTTCCACTGCGAACCCGTGCGCTGGGTGTTCTCGAACCACGCCCGATACTCGGCCTCGGCCTCGTTGAGCGTAATGCGCGACGCCAGGCCGGTGGTCTGCTGGATGGTGTTGGGCGTCCTGACCTTGACGACGTCGCCCAGGTCAAAGCCGGCGCAGGCGGCGAGCACGAGTGAGAGCATAACGGCCGCGAAGACATACATGACGGAACTGCGATTCATGGGATCCCCTCTGGAACACGGTTGTCGATGAACACTTGCTTGAGCACACGCACATCCGCCTTGACCAAGGGCGCCGGGCGTGCGAACGGATCGAAGTCACTGGGCCGCAATGGCCGGCCCTTTCTGCGGTCGCGGTGCGTATTGGCGATGAGCGCCATCACGGCGCTGGTGCGCGCCCACTGCTCACGGCGCTTGGCCTCGGCCATGAGGAGCAGCTCTCTGAGCGTCAGGGAGCCCGGGTCGATTCCGACGATGCCGGCGCACTGCCAGATGATGCGGTGGCACTGGCGAGCGCCTGGTCCACCATTCGATCGAGCTGGCCGCTTTGCAGGCGCTGCTCGATGAGATCCCTCGCCCGGTCCATCACCCGGTTGGTTGCCTCCAGCACCCGCCCGAGGTTCTTGCGATCCCTCGGGCTCGGGCAGAAAGACACCAGTTCCTCCAGCAGCGCCGCCGTCGCCTGTTCGATCGCGTCGCCGGCCATGGCGCGGCCGAACTCCTCGTCGCTCACCGATCGCTCATCCGCCTGCGGCTTGCAAGCCGCGTAGACGACGTCGCATAGAAGGATCGGATCGCGAATCAGGCGCTCGATGAGTTTGCCATCGACGATTTCGAGGAGATCTACCTGGGCCAGATCGCGGACGCGCTTGACGGCGGCGACGTTGATCTCCACGTTCCAGGAGCGCTTGGCGTTGTCAGTGAATGTTTTCATGCGCGCAGTGAGTCCGAGGAGTGTCAGTCAGAGGAACCTGGATTCAGTTACGGCGTCGAGTCGTAGAGCACACCCAGATCAAGCGTCGCCGCCGCAGCGGAACCGGCATGCGAGGCCTTGATGGCGCCGACGACGGTGGAGACGAGCGGGTTGGGCGCCGTCGACTGATCGAGCCAGAACCACGCCTCACGGGAATTCAGATCGACGGAGAGTTCAGTGACGCCGGTCTCCTGGAAGCTCAGGTGCCCGCGCGCTGTGCACAGGGCGCCGACGGCCACCAGATTGGCCCCGTCAAAGTCAGTCGCGATCACGACCTGCTCGGCGGCGGTGATCGCCGTGCTCACCGCGGGCAGGATGTCCCCCGCTCCTCCCGAGAACGTGACGTCATCGCCGACGACGTTGTCGACATCCACGTCGTAGCGCCGTCCGCCGTCCCAGTAGAGATCGATGGTGTCGCCGATCAAGAGCGCCGTGCCGGCGATGGTGAGCACGCCGGTCGTGTCGGTGGTGCGCGTCGAGAGATCGCCCGCTTCCGCGGCGGGCAGTGTAATTGGCCCGTGACGAATCGCGCCGTCGGCCGAGCGCGAGAGACTCGAATTGAGCGGCGCCCCGGCGATCTCGCCCGAAATGGTCAACCTGCTGTCCATGCGTGCATTGCTCCGTCCGTGTTGCGAACTGCATCAGAGATTTCAGGGCGTGAGCCAGCTCGGCGGCGTCGCCGAGTAAGTCACCTTGGCGGTTACCGAGACGGTGATCGCCTCTTCGAGCGCCTCGCTGCGCGAGAAGGCGGTGATCATGAAGTCCGCCTGGAGTCCCTCGCCGCTGTCGCCGTCGAGGATCTGCAGGCCGAGGACGGCGTTGTTGAGATAGGCGTCTCGGACCGCGGCGAAGCCCGCATCGCCGGTGTCCCAGACCATTTCGAACTCGACGCTGGCGTCCTTGAGCGTCGCGACGATGGCCCGCCAGCCGTTGTTGGCGCGAGTGGTGACGTCGGCTTCGCCGGCTTCGAGCGAGAGCGTCACGTCTTTCGTGTTGGTCAGTTCCGTCCAGGCGCCTCCCCCCGCCTGGCCGCCGACCTTGTAGTTCAGTGTCGCTTCCATGCCCAGCCGAATGGCCATTGCTTTCTCCTACCTCACCGCGCTCGATGCGCGAATCGACTCTGTTGCGCCGTTCTCTGCACGGCGCGCCGCCTCGCAGCGCCCTGTCCTCAACGCTTCACGCGATACGTCACCGTGAGCACACTCGTGAGCTGTCGGTTCTGATCAAGGTGTTCGGCCGCCACCACGGGCTCATGCTCGATCGAGAGCCACGCGGCGCTCGGGTACTCGTCGAGGCGCTTGAGGCGCAAGTGGTCCGCGATCTCCTCGACGAGATCAAGCAGCCCATCGACCTCGGCGTCGTCGGCGACCTTCTTCTGGACCCCGACGTCCACGGCGCAGTCGAAGAACGAGTTCCCGCGGGACGCCGTCGTGATGGTCTGTGATTTGGGAACGACGCTCACGCGCAGTGTCGCCAGGTCCGCCAGGTCGAACGAGGGTTGATGCAGGCGCTGCGCCGTGAATGGCATCGAGAATGACGCACCGTTGAGAGAGGCAGCAACGGCATCCGCCAGGGCAACCAAAGTGCTCACGGGTTTTCCCTCCCGTTGAGACGGCCCTCAAGATAGGACACCCGCCGCTCGACTGACTGGTACTCGGTTCGCAGTGAACGCGCCTCGACGATGAGCTCATCGAGGCGGCGCTCGAGATGATCGAGCTTGGTCGTGACCACGCCCCATTGCACGGTGAATGCCGAGAGGGCGATCACGGCCGTGAGCACCACGCCCGCCCAACGCGACCACACACTCCCGTTCCTTTCCGCGTTGCCGCTCATATCAGGCGATCTCCGTGGCGACGTGCTTGGTGTGGATGCGCAGGGCCTTGCGATAGGGATCGCTGTAACGGAACGGCGGTTCGTTGCCTGGCGCACTGACCTCGCAGACGAAGACATTGGCGCCGGCCGTGTCGCGGATGAGATCTCCGGCCTTGGGCAGCACGGTCTCCCCGTCGAGCACGAGATCTCCGGTGCGAATGAGGAAATCATGCGACTCGACCTTCTGAACGATCCCGTACTCGTCACTCTGCTCGAAGTTCGTCTGCCCCAGTGTCGCCTGGAGTTCAACGGACGAGTTGCCGCGCTGGTACGTCACCGTTCGTGTCATGTGCTCGTACCGCTTGCGGTCCAGGAAACTCATGCCCTGTTCAAGGAGATCCGCCAATGTCTACTCCTGCTGTGTCGCGCTCATCAGCTTCACGCGGCGGGCCGGTACCTGATCACCAGCACGAACGCGGGCATGTCCGAAGTCGTGCCGCCCTGTGTGACATCCAGCGTGACATGCTCGTCGCCCACCAGGATCTTGTGCGTGGCGCTCAGCGCGCCCAAGTCTCCAAAATCGCTCGAAGGCGGCTGGTTGGCGGTGTCGAAAGTCTTCGTGACGATCGTGTTGCCCGCGTCGTCCTTGAGGGCGATGACGACCGTGTTCGCATCGTCAACGCCCGCGGGAGCGCCCTGCGTGAGGATGCCCGCCGAGATTAGGTCGGCTCCGCCCGGGTGCGCGAAGATCGGGCGGGTGGCGATATCGCCGGCGGCGGCGAGATCCTCCACGGCGAAGAGGACGAGGTGGTCCGCAGGCACGCGGTTGCGCACCACGAGGACGCTCACGGTCTTGTCACCCGCCACGGCCGCCTTGATGACGCGGCCCAGGAAGGCATTGCCGGAGGCCGTGGCCGTCGCCGCGCCTGATCCGGCCGTCCCGCCGACGGGATCGCCATCGGCATCCCAGAAGACATCATCTCCGAAACTCAGCGCCTCGTTGGCCTTGGCGATGTCGAACACACCCTCGGTCGCGAGGGAACCGGTGGTGTTGGCGGGAATGTCCCGCTTGGCGATGCCGACCATGTCGCCGTTGATAACCACGTCGCCGGCGCTGACGTCGCCGCCGGGGGTGTAGTCGATTGAACTGCCTTCCTGGATGAATACGGCCTGCACGTTCTGTTCCTTTCAGATGAATGCACAGTCAGGGGGAATCGGCGCCGGTGATTACGCTTCGCCCTTCATCCGCACACCCCCGCGCGGCTCCTGCTTGGCGACACCGAAGTCGTGGTAGCCGCGCATCTGGATGCCCAGCGTGTTGAAGTCCGCGTCGGCGCTCTCGACCGTGGGCATCTGCTGGCCGTTGAGGAACGCGACCTCGATGACGGGCATGTCGTTGGGATCGGCGAGCAAGTACCACGCCTTGGTCGAGTTACCGGTGTACTGCGCGTTGCTCAGGTAGCTGGAGCGCACCGGGCGGAACTTGCCCGCGTGGGGATTGGCCACCGGCGTCTTTTTCGTCGAGGCCGGATCGCGCAGTTCGGTGCTGTTCATGATCTGCGTCGCCGGGACGTACAAACCGTTGGGAACGAGCAGGATCACCGGCGCCACGGCGAGCGGGTGGCCGTCGGGATCGGTCTGATCGAGGAAGAGCTGCTCGGCCTGCGTGAGTGAGTCGATACCCAGCGCCGTGTCCACGCCCTCGGCGTAGTTGTTGTTGCCGGCGACGAAGAAGAGGGCGTTGTCGAGGAATTCCTTCCAGAAGACCTCGTTGAGTTTGAGGGCCCCGCCGCGGCCCAGGCGACGCGGGACGGCGGTGAGGGCGTCCAGGTCGTCATTAATAAGGTCTCTACGATCGATACCGAACATGCGGCCGTAGGTCTTGGCCTGGTTCGTGTACGCCGTCTCGCCGGCGGTGGCGTGCTTGAGTTCGCCGCCGGGCGGGATCTCCTCATATACGAATCCGCCCGTGAGCGAGTAACTCGACACCTGCTTGAAGTCGCGCACCGATCGGATCGCGGCAATCTCGCGCCACGTCGACTCGACTGCCTCGAAGCCGGAACGCAGGAACTTGTTGGCGACGTTGCTCAGGATTCCCGGCAGGCTGATGGTGCTCATGGCCGAGCCCTGCACATCCGCGAACGCGAACTGGAGCAATCCTTTCAGATCGCTGCGTCCGTAGCCGCGATACCCGTTGGCCTGGGCAAAGAGCAGCAGCGTCTCGACGAGACCCAGCCCGTGGCGGTAGGTGCGCGTCGCGTTGCCGAGGATTTCCTCCGTGAAACCCGCCTCGAGTGTCTCGGTGTCGAGACCACCGGCGATGCACAGCGCCGCCTCGATGATCTGGCCATTCACCACGGCCTCATGGCGACGCGGCCCGCCGATCCCGCCGAAGGAGCGGCCCAGCCGCATCACTTCGAGCTGGTACTTGTCGGGCTTCCAGCCCGCCTCGAGCGCCGCGTGCGCGAGTTTGCCCAGTTCATCGGCGAGTTCGGGCCGCTGCGCCAGGACTTCGGCCGTCATCTCCTGGATGCGAATGCGGCGCTCGGTCTCGGCGCGGGCCCGCGCCGTCATCTGATCGATCTCGGCGAGCGGGTCATTGCCGGGGTACGAGGCATTGATCCGAGTGGGGCGGCCGCGCTGCGCCGAATCATCACCGGCGTTCTGCGTCTCTTCCGCGCTGCTGGTCTCCTGGGCAGCGCTGGCATTCTCATCGGACATGGAAGCGTTCTCCTTGGTGTGCTGGTGCCCGGCGGCGATACGCGCTTTGGTGCGCTGGTCCGCGCCGAGGTCGACAAAGCTGATCTCGTTCAGAACCGTCTTGTGCGCGACGTAGACGGGGCCGGAGAATTTCCGGGCGTTGACCTGCACCGAGACGCCGCGTTTGATGAATTCGAGTTCCTCGACCGACGCGCCGATCGACGCCTGCCACGGAAATCCCTTCTTGCCGCTGGCGACGATTTCGCGGGCCGCAGGGGTGTCCCGCGACACCACGCCCTCGGCGATCAGCTTGCCGTTTTCAATGGCGATGCGCTCCGTATGCCCGACCCCTTCGAGCGCCGAGTGCTGGAAACGCACGGGCCGCTGCTGTGTGGGAATCGTCAGCCCGTCGAGATTCACCACGACGGGGAACGCGAAGCCCATGGTGCGGATGGCGCCGCCGGTGTACGCGACCATGCTGAAGCGGGGAAGACGCTCTTCGCCACCGGCACCGCTTTCGGGGGCCGCGGCAGCTTCGATGACGACCTCGCATCCCAGCGCGAGCGTTTCAGGCGTTGTCGGACTGGTCTTGCTCATCATCGTCTTCCATGACTGGTGAAGGGGCGCCAACCGGCGCAGCCTCAGACGCATCCTCGATTCCCAGTTCGCGCAGCAGCGCCCGTTCCTTGGCGATCTGCCGCAGTTCCATCTCCCAGTCGAGACCCTGCTTGGCGTACTCGCGCGCCAGAGACGTCGTCCGACTGCTCAGCCGCGTTGACTGTGCGTTGGCTTCCTTGGCGGGATCGACGTGCTCGTTGCCGTCCCAGAACCACTGGTGGTTCCGAGGCGCATCGGTCATGCGCATGGACTGGGGCAGCAGATCCTCGACGAGCACCGCCTCATCGAGCCAGGCGTCGAAGATGCGATCGAGGACTGTGCACTCGAAGTGCGCCTGTTCGATTCGGTTGGATTTGAAGTAGGTCTGATGGTCGAGGCGGCCGCTGGCGTAGTTGTACCCCGAGGAGTTGCCCGCCGCGACATTGAAAGGCATGTTCAGGCAGCGGGCGATCTCGTTGAGGATCTCGCGTTTGAACTCGCCATAGGTCGTTGCCGGCTGCTCGGCCTTCATCTGGGCCATCTTCCAGCCGCCGGGCAGCGTGAGCAGCATCCGCTGCTCAATCTCGATGGTGTCCATCGGCTCGATGTCTTCCGCCTCGCCGTTGGGCGGCGCATCGGTCTGCAGGACCCCGGCGAACTCGGCGGCGGTTTCCGCCGCGGCAAGCACCGCGAGCGTGAAACGCCGCAACTGGGCAAAGAGCGGGATCGCGGGCGTGATGTCGGGAATGCCGCGACTCTGGCCCGGTCGATCGGCGCGGAAGTAGTGGATCATCGATTCCGCCGGCACCCGGGCGTAGTTCAGCCCCGCACTCCAGCGAACATCCCCTGGATGCTGCTTGAGGACGTGGTACTCGACCGGATTGCCGAACTCGTCAAAGACGATGCCATCGACGGCATTGGATTCGCTCAGCGTCAGATCGGGCGTCGCGACCTGGTCGGCCTCGATGAGGCGGATGTCGAGCTGGATGGGCGTTGGCAAACCCGTGTTCCGCGCCAGGAGCGCGAAGGATTCGCCGGATTCGGCCCGGGCGCTGCGCATGGTGCGGAGCTTCGCGGCCAGGCCGACCGCCTTGGACCACTGCATGAACGCGCGCTCGATGCGCGTATTCGCTTCCGGGTCGCTGGTGAGCATTTGAAGTCGCGGGCCCGTGCCGACGACGTCATTGGCGAGCGTGCTCACGATCCCGCGGGCGTACGAGTTGTTGGCGACTTCGTAGCGGGCGCGGTTGCGCAGGACGCGCCGCACCTCCGGACTCGCGGCGGCGTCGGCGCTCAGGCCGTCAGCGTTCGCCCAGTGGCGGCGGTTCCCGTCCGTGGTCACCGCCGCGTCGTAACGCCCGCGGATCGCCGAGAATGGCACGAGTCGGCGGAGGGGAACGGCGATCATCGATCGCCGCTGGTGCGACTGGGCCGGAGCGGGCGCATCCGCGCGCCAAATTGTCCGCAGGAAACTGAGCATGCGTTAGTCAGTCGTCCCGGGCGGGACGAGCTTGGTAATCTTGATTCCGAGGTTCTTGGTCTTGGCGGCGCTTTTCGAATTCAGGTAGCGATCCGCTTCGATCTGGTCCTTGAGCGAGTGTTGCTCCACGCTCCCCGCGTCGCCGGAGGCCCGCTTGGGGCCCCCGGCGTTGTCGCGGATCGCGTCGTCGAGCGGAGTCTCAGCCATTGCGTTTCCAGCGCTTTAGCGCCGTGCGTTCTCCTTAAGGGCGCTGATGTCGCCGGGGTTCTCCGGAAGGTCGACAGAGGTCTGGCCGAAGGCGATGATGCCTCGCGCGTTCTCGATGAGCGCCTCACGTCGGCTTCGATCAGACACGAAGATGCCGGTGGCGCGGGTCCTCCGCTGGTTGGTGGGCATGAACGTCTCCTGGGGAATCGGTGAGATGTTGCGATGATCTCGTGCGTCCACAGTGGATGTGCGCGCCCACAGTACGAATTCGCCGCGAACTTAGTCGGGTCTGAACGAATCAAGGCAGAATCTGTGCTCAACGCGCGTGGTTTGGCGGCCGTCGCCCGTCGCAAGTACGAAAGTCGCATCTGGAGTAGATCGCGACTATCGAAGCCGCACCGCACCTGCCGCTGGTAGTACGTATTCACCGCGGTCGCGGTCGGCCATGCCTCCGTGTGCGCCATCCACGCCTCCTGCACCGCATCATCCAGCTTGGGAGCTGGGACAAAGCGCAACTCGATCACGAGTCGGCAAGGTCATTCGTAGATAGAAGCACATGGTCCATCCGCCAGGTACCGACGGATGAAAGGCCCAGGGATTGCGGGTGGGAGGGGCGGGGGCGATATCGTCATACCGGTAGAATCGCTTGATTCGATCCCGTTTCCCGTGACGGCTCTTCTTTGGCGCTTGCGACAAACCGTCTACCCGAAGTGAATGGCAAAATGGACGTGTGTACAGCCGAAAACCGTGAATCCGGAGACAAAATGTCAGACTTCGACTCTGTCATTGAGATCTGCCTTCGCACGGAATCCCTTTCCGATCAACCTGCAACGACAGCGATCGACACCCTAGGGACATGGGTCGATACCGCATGGATCGCGCAGCGCGTAGACGCACTTCGCCACATCGTATCCTTGGCTGACACGATCCAGAGGTCAGCGGCGACCGAGATGGATCAGACCCTCTTCGACTACTACCTCGGGAACGCGTGGAAC
>JADZAS010000032.1 GCA_020852515.1 Phycisphaerales bacterium | reverse complement strand
GCACAAAACGAAACGAAACCCTGCGTGCCCGACTCGTTTTGTGCGCACCAAACGAAACGCCAAACGATATGAATTCCAATTCGTTTTGTGCGCACAAAACGATTCCCAAAACGAAACGTCATGGGCGATCCTCCGGGGTGCTCGGCGCCTTGGCGAGGCGCTGGTAAGTGAAGGGGTCGTTGCGTTTGCCATCGCCGTTGCGGGCGAGGAGGCCGTCGGCATCAGCCATGCGCAGCAGGTTGTCGGCGGCCCACTTGGACAGGCCATCGCGCACGGCGCGGCCGATGATGGCCGAACGTGTGGCAGGCTCATCATCGACGAACGCCTCGACGAACGACTCGGGCGTCCATTCGTCCTTCTTCCCGGGTTCGCTGCGGCTGCGACCGCCCTGCGAGAGCAGCTGGCTCGAATCGAGTGTCTCATCGGCGGTCCACACCGGGAATTCCCAGCGTAGGCACAGCGGCTCGACGGGCGGCCAAGAGCGCACCGCGGCTTCGAGCACGACGACGTGGTCCTCCTCGTGCGGCCGCAGGACGACGTGGGTGTCGGTGGCCCGGCTCTGCGCGCCCGCCCCGGCCCCGACGTCGGTGACCGACTTGCCGGTCTGATTGCCCTTGGACGAGTGGTGGATGAGCACGAATGAGCAGCCGAGGCGATCGGCGAAGGCGTCGATGCAGTTGTAGATGTTGGCCATCGTGCCGTTGTCGTTCTCATCGCCGCCTGCCGGCATAAAGCGATAGAAGGCGTCGAGGACGATGACCTTGTATCGGCCCGGCTCGATGGCAGCGAAGTAGGGCGCAAGGGTGAAGATGTCGCGCAGGCGGCCGCGGATATTGTCCACGAAGATCCGCCGGTTGAACTCGCGCATGGGAATGCCGCGAGCATGCGCGACCTTGGGAATGCGGTGAGCGCTGGTTTCGCGATGCAGCTCGTTATCGATGATGAGCACATCGCCGCGCTCGGTGGCGTAGCGACCCAGCCACGGGCGGCCGGTAGCGACGGCGATGGCGAGATCGAGGGTGAGCCACGAATTGTGCGTGACGGTCAGATCCCTACCAGCGAGGAATGTACCACTCGGGTGCTCGACCTGGATGCACTGAACCGGTACTGACGCCACTCGCTCCACCGAAGCGACGGCATCGATCACCGATCGTCGCGCCAACCGGCGGTGTGGCAGTCGCGCCGACTTTCGAGGCGAACTGAATGGGCAAGTAGATGCGGTGGCGGCAAAGCTGATGCGGTACTTGGCGCCGTAGTCTCGCCCGTTCAGGCGTGCGCGACCAACCTGCAGGTACGGCTTGTGTCCCAAAGACCGCGCGAGGAATGCAACCGCGTCAGCCAGGGCGGCGCTCGTTGAGCAGAATTCAACTAATCCGCAGCCGTTGGATCGCGTCCCGGCGTGACCGTCAGAGTCCAAGAGTCCAGCCAGCAACACGCGGCGCTGCCATTCCGCAGCCAGCAGGTAGGGCTGTGGGACGTGCTTGTTGCTCAGAACACCTATGGCGCGCAGGCGTGGCTGCAGCCCGAGCACGGTGAATGTCGCGGCACCACGTTTCTGGCGAACACGGCCCCAAGCGAATCCTGCACGGGTAAGGTGATCCTGCACATAGCGCACATCCGGCTCAGCCACGGTGACCTCGCCGCTGGTAGTCGTGCCGTTGCCGAGCCAATAGCCGAGCATCCAAGGATCAATCGGCAGTTCGGTTCGAGGTCGCTGCAGCGCTGCTGCGATCGGGAGTTTCCAGCGCCGGCCGTTCATTCCCTGACTCAACCGGTGCGTGGGGACGACGGCCAGTGAGTTTCGTGAACACACTGACCAGAGGTGTTCGGCATCAGCAATCAGCGAGGCGCCCGATTTGGTGCGCACGCGATAGCAGGGTCGGTCGTGCATGATGCCCGAGACGGCAACGATGCGCGTCAACGAGCCGTCGCCGGCATGTACGTGCATTCCCGGCTGCAAGTCTCCCATTGCAACCCAACCGTCTTGTGTCAGGATCGGCGTGTCGATTGCTAGCGCCTTGCCGACTTTTGGACTGGCGATCACGTTCATCGTCTCGCCCTGGCGCAGCAGGCCGTGAACCACCGGTGGGCGGAGCAGCGGGTGGCCGCTGACGAGCTGCTCGACAGAGAGAGGGGCCGGGGCGAGCAGGTTGTCAGGCGCGGGTGGGACGTCGGCCACGAACGCGGCGAGATCGACGCCGCGCGTTTGGGTCGGCGCGCTGCCGTAGCCCTGCGACGCCAGCGCCGACGCCGCGGCCGTGAAATCTCCGCCGTGTTCGAGCAGCGCGTAGACCGCGAAGGGTGAGTAGCCCTGCTGCGCTTCGAAGGGCGCGGCGTTCGTCGAAAAGACGTAGAACACCCCGTCCTTGAGGGTGGCGCTCGTGCCGGCGGACTTGCCTGGCCGACACCAGTGCTCGTTCTCGCCTCTCTGCACAAGCGTCCAGCCGTGGGAGAGCAGAACGGCGCGGGGATCACCACGGCGATTGAAGTCATCGCCCGGGCGTGAGGTGACCGCGTCGTCGGAGACGGCGCTTGGCGTATCAATGTCGAGCGGACGAGTCTCATCGAGCGCCCAGGCACAACCGAGCAGGATGTCGCGCTCGTCCGAGGTGATGACCGGCGGCGCGGCGAGTTCGCCGTGGAGGATTCCGTAGCCGTCGGAGGGCGCGCACAGAAAGAGCCCACCCTCGCCGCGGGTCTCGATCATAGTGATCGTGATCACCCAGGCGCCGCCAGAGTCCCGGCGCGGCTTGTGCTCCTTGCATCCAACGACAACCGGCTCGTCGGCGCCGACCTCGATGCGGCGCTGCGCGAGCTTCGTATTGCCGGAGATGGGCTGATCGCAGCGGTAGATGACGTGCCGACCGCCCGACGGCGTCGATTCGATCACAAGACGATCGACGAGACCGGGCGCCATGGACTCGACGGCGCGGCGCCAGGGCTCGAAGGCCTCGCCACCCAGGTCGAAGTCGATCATCTCCAGGTTGCCGGAAACCGCTCCGCACACGAGGCACAGCGCGGTTGCCGACCCATCGAACCAGCGCGCGAGTTCCTCTCGCGACGGCAGTCGGGATTGATAGGGCTTCCACTCGCTCAGCGCCGGTCGCTTTTCCTGGCCATTGCGCACCGCCGGCAGCGCGCATAGCCCCGCGGCAACACACGCCTGCGCGTGCGCGTGGAGAGAATCACCCATGTTCGACCGCATGAGACTCACGGGTCGGGCGGCCTCCAGGGCGACCGGTCATGATCGAATTGGATGGGGCGCATCACTAGCATTTGTTCAGAATGGCACCTGGTCGTCAGAGATTTCCGCGTACTTGGCAGCGCCTTCGTCGGTGTCGATGCGTGGAGGCCGCGCGCCCAGCACGTGGCTCACGATCCGGTCGTACTTCTCGCCGGGCTTTCGCTCAACGGTGATCGCCAGCGTGGGCGTCAGCGCGCCGCTGCGCGCCAGATCGACGGCCTCATCCACGTGATCAGGCACGGGCTCGTTGGACCGTCGCCGCCACCACTGCTCAGCCTTCTGGCGGGCGTAGCCGGTATGTTCAAAGCAGAGCCATTCGGAGAATGACGTGGCGAACCCGCACCGGTAATCAACGCGCATGGTCGGGGCGGCGCTCGGGTCGTTGCGCTTGAAATGGATGTGATAGGAGACTTCGCTGACCTCGTGCTCGGTCCGCGTGACCTGATCGGAGAGAATGCCATCGCTGCTGGCGCTGGACTCGTGCGAGGCTTTTTCAGGAGGCGGGAATGCATAACCGCAATCGGGACAGGAGGAGTAGGCGGCATGAATCAGGGCGTGGCATTGCGGACACTCCTTCGCGGGCGCTGGACCGTCCCCGCCGCCCGGCTCCTTGATGCGCAGGTCATCAACGGGACCGTGCCGGAGCACGTTCCCGCCATAGTCGAGGACGAGGCAGTCGGACTTGTCGGGATGCAGACGGAAGCCGCGACCAATGGCCTGGTAGTAGAGTCCGGGCGAGAGCGTCGGCCTCAGAAGCACGACGCAGTCGATCCGCGGCGCATCGAAACCGGTCGTCAAGATGTTGCAGTTGGCGAGGTACTTCAGTTCGCCGGCCTTGAAGCGGTCGAGAGTGGCATCCCGCTGCTGCGCGGGAGTTTCGCCGTCCACCCACCCGCACTCGGCTCTGTGGTGATCGCGGAGCACATCGACGATGTGCCGGCCGTGGCGCACGCCCGAGGTGAAGATCAGCACACTGCGGCGCTTAGCGGTGTACTCCACGATCTCGGCGCACGCCGCATGCACGAGATCATCGCCGTCCATGAGATCTTCGACCTCGCCTGCGACGAACTCGCCGCCGCGGACGTGCAGGTTGCTCGTGTCGGCACGGACGATTCCCGCCTTGGTGCGAAGCGGGCACAGGAAGCCCTGGACGATGAGCTCGCGCACGCCGATCTCGTAGCAGATCTCGTTGAGGATGTTTTCAGGCGCACAGATCGAACCGGATTTCATGCGGAACGGGGTCGCCGTCAGTCCGATGACGCGCACGTTCGGATTGACGGCTTTGGCGTCATCGAGGAACTGCCGATACATCCCTTCGCCGTCGGGCGCGATGAGATGGGCTTCGTCGATGAGGATCAGATCGAAGCGACCAAGTTCGCGCGCCCGGCGAAACACACTCTGAATGCCGCCGACGATGATCGGGTGATCCGTGTCGCGGCTGCCGAGCCCCGCGGAGTACACGCCGATGCAGTTCCACAGTCCCGGCGCCACCGCAACCAGCTTGTCCACGGCCTGATCGAGCAATTCCTTGACATGCGCGAGAATGAGAATCCGTCCGTTCCAGAGTTCCACCACGTCTCTGGCGACTTGGGCGATGATCAGACTCTTGCCCGCGCCGGTCGGACACACCACGCACGGATTCGTGTCGTGCTCGCGCAGGTGCCGGTAGACGGCTTCGACCGCTTCGCGCTGGTACTCGCGCAGGATCACGCCGCCACCTGGGCGCCATCGGGCAGGATGCACCGGTCGTGCATGATCGGCACGGTGTAGAGGGTGTCGCTGCGCCGGCCGAGGTAGCCGATGATGAAGGCGTTCACCCACTCGACGGGCCGGCCCGTGCCGTAGAGTGGAACGGGCTTGCACAGGCACCCGGCGCTGCGAGCCTCGATGATCCGGCCCGTCGACCAGATGTTTTGGGTCATGTGGGCGTCAGCGCGGTGAGTATGCCCATGGATGACAGTCCGCCCCTGGCTGATCTGCAGGTGGGCCCGGGTCGCCTCCTTGGCGTGCGACCAGCCGTGCACGGCGATGATGCGCGAGTTGATCGGGTAATGCGGATAGCGCCCGTCGGCTGAGCCGTAGGGCACGTAGCTGAACTTCGTCCGCCCTTTGGAGAGCTGAATCCGCGGCGCCAGCAGCGAATACGCGCCTCGGCCCTCAGCGGTCGCCGCCGCCCAGCGGTCGAGGCGGTACTCGTGATTGCCCTCGACCATGACGAGGCGACGGCAGCAGCGCTGCACGCGATCGAGCAGCGCGTTGGCGCGCTTGAGATCCTCGTTGTAGTCGCTCTCGGGCACGCCGTAGGTGGGCGGATGCACCGAGAACTGGCCGCAGTCGAGCAGATCACCGAGGCAGACAATCAAGTCAGGCTTGATGCGCTCGGCGGCGCGGCAGAAGACCTCGACGGCGCGGGGATTGTGGTGCGGGATGTGCACATCGCCGAAAGCCATCATGACCTTCGACTTGCGCCCTGCTGCCCTGGCCATCACTCATCTCCTGCGACCATGGCGCCCGTGCGCGCGTAGCCGGCAATGTCGACGAGGTTGTCGCGCTTGTGACGGTGGGCTTCCCGCGCGAGCTTGACGGCGATCATGCACAGCGGCACGTCCATCGCGGTGATCGGGCTGCGAAGTTTCGACGCCAGCAGGCCATTCCACATCACCGCGGTCCGCGAGAAGTCGTCACGGGGATGGCCGTAGTCCTTCTGCCGCTCACCGCTGGTGACCCGCGCCGCCTCGGCGAGGACGGACTCGGGAGCCGCCGCAGGTTCCGCGATGCCCAGTGTGTGCAGCTGCACCCACGGCGTGGGCGGCTGGCGGATCTCGGCCAGTGTCGCGATGTCGAGAATCGGCAGGCCCAGTTCCCAGGCGATCATGTACTCGAGCTTGGCCCCCCGCGATTCCTCCCAGCCCGGTAGCATCAACAGGCCGTCGCAGCGCAGCAGGAGTTCCATGTCGGCGCGCATGTACTCGGCGCGTTCACGATCGGTCTCGCCGTCGAAGTTGCGGGCCGGATTGAGAGGCTCGAAGCCCGCTTGCCTCAAGCGCTCCTCGGCCGCGAAGAACGCAGGGAAGTTGTGCTCGGGCATTCCCGTCATTGGGCCGGAGATGTAGAGGCGCCGGGGTTGTGCGTTCACGTGGACCACTGAGGGATGCTCCGGGTGAGTGCCATGACTCGTGAGATCACTCGAAGTCCCGCAGTCGCAGATCGTGAGCCGCCAGGTTGCGCAGGTTCGTTGTGACCGAGTCGCCGTCGGCCCGGGCATTGCGGATGGCGTGCTGCTGCCAGACCCAGGGTTCCCACTTCTGCCCGGTTTGCGGATCGGCGTATGCATCATCGGGCACACCCGTGGTCATCCGAACGATCGGGCATCCAGCTTCGCGGATCTCCGCCAGAGGCACCCACTGGGTGCCGCGCAGCAGCAGGTGCCGCTCCTGAAACATGAACCCCCAGCGATCTCGCATCCACTGCGTCGTCTCACAGTCCGGCCGACTCTCGGCGAAGCACGGGATGCCCAGGCGCCTGCGAATGCGCAGCATGTCGTGATAGACCGGGTCGGTATCGGTCAGCTGGCAGACCTGGTCGAAGGTGATCGAATCGGCGACGTACATGAACGGCTCGAGCGATGCGTACGCACGCGCCGCATACTCGCCGAGATCGATCTGCCGCGCCAGTTGCATGTCCGGGTCGTTCGCCGGCGTGCCGACGTAGAAGCCCAGGTGATCCGTCACCAGCGCGAGCGCGTCGAGGTGCCCTGCCAACTCGTCACACCAGCGGTCGAGGTTGGGGTTGTCTCTTGCCTCGACCGGCGCATCGAAGTCCTTGGCCTGCTCGGTGTTCTCGTACCCGTAGGCGTCAGCAATGATGATCGCCAGCGGCTGATCGTTGGCGTCCAGGTAGTCGAGCTGGGGGTAGACCACCCGCTCGAAGAACAGGCCCGGGTTGAGCAGGTATTCGCGCCTGATGCAGCGGTCCTCGGCGACATTGCTCGTGCCGCCTGCGGCGGCGAAGCCGAACCATGTCGGCACGTTCTTGAAGATGAGTCGTTCATCGATCATGGATGAGCTCCTGAGATGATGCGAATGCGGATCGCGATCTGGCCCCCGGGCACGACGCCGCCGCGCCAGATCTCGAGGTGATCGATCTGCGAATCGTCGTGGTACGCGCCACCATGCGCGAGCGAATCAAGGGTGCATTTGAGTAAATTGTCGAGATCCCTTCGGCGACGATCAGGTGGAGCCGCGATGATCGAGACGTCAAGACGACCGTCCTGCGCCCGGGCGCCCGCCGACGCGAGAGCCGAGACCACCGTTTCGCGGTAGGCCCGACCCTCGCGGCTGATGAGCATGCGACATCCATGCCTCGTGCTCACCATGCGCCAGTAGTGATTGACGCTCGGCGGGAAGGGCAGCAGGAAGACCTGTTCGTTCAACGCTTCCACGGCGGCGTGCTACTCGTCGACGGCACCGGCGAGGGAGCGGCCGGGGCTTTCCTCTCGTAACCGGCAATCTCGTTGACAGATTCACCGGTATCGGACCGCTGCTTGACCTTCACCTTGGCGAGCAATGGGATGCCGTGCAACTCGGCCGAATCGCGGGGTCGCATCACCCCCACGGCGCGACAGATTGAGGAAAGGGTGCCCTTGGCGATCTGTACCGTGAGCGCGTTTTCGTGTTTCAACGTAAGTCGATCCCAGAGCTTGCGCCCCTTGTACGGCCCTTCGACCACTTCAAGTTGCAGCTCAAGGAACTCGCCCGTGCCGGCCTTGGTCGCTTTCATTTCGCTGGCGGTGATGATCGCCAGATACTTGCCGGCAGGAAGAACATCGAACGTTTGGTTCGGCTCGACTTCGTGCGCGTCGAACCCATTCAGCTGCGCCATTATCCGGCTCCTTGTTCAGTAGGCTCTTGTCCGTCGATTTGCGGGGTTTCCCCTCGCACGAATGCCGCATAGATGCGGTAGTCGAGCGGGAACTCGTCGGGCAGGTTCAAACGGTTCTTCGCCGCGTGCGCCGGGCGCTCGGTGGTGCGGATGATCCGCTCGCCGGTGCCGACACCCTGCACGCGCTTGCGGTTGAATCCCTGGTCGGTGGTCTTGGTGAAGACCTTGTGACACGCGAATAGCAGCTCGTCGCACCACTCGGAGAGCAGCGCCGACGCCTGCTTCTGGAGACGAGGCACGTAGCGGTCGTAGGGGTCGGTCTCGGGATTGGCGAACTTCTCGATCTGGGAGTGCGCGATCAGGATGATCTGCATCCCACGCTCGTTTCGAAGCGCATCCAGGCCGGAAACGATCTCACGCCACTGAGTCAGCGCAAAGATGTAGCCCTTGCCGTACCCGACATCTTCGATCGACTCGACGCCGCGTTTGGCGCAGACTTCGGCCCAGATGAGGCGCTCGAGCCAATCGAGTGAATCGATGACGACCGTCTGGTAGTCATGATCCTCGGAGTACAGCGCCGACAGCGCATTCATGACGTCGGCGTACTTGGTCGCCAGCGGGAAGCGATCGACTTCGAGATCGTTCGCGCCCTCCTCGGTCTGGATGAAGATGGGCTTTTCCGCCATCGCACCGAAGGTGGTGTTGTGCGTGACGATGAAATCATCCGTGACGTAGAGCGAATCGGGGGCATCGATGCGGATGCACTGGCAGGGCATTCGTCCCGCCGGCTCCACGCTGCGGATCGTGTGGCCGATCGCCCAGCGGGGCTCCGACCACTTCGCCAGGTGCTTTTCGGAGGAGACCGGGACCAGGTCGGCTCGGAACGAGGCGAAGATGCGATAGGCGGTCTGACCGGTTCGCTTCTGGCCCTGATACGTGAAGGTGGGATTGGGCTTGATGATCTTTTTCGCCGAGCCGCCCAGGCTGCGGATGAGGAAGCAGACATCCTCCGCCATGTGCGAGCTGACTGTGCAGAATTCCACCGCGCCAGGCTTGGTCACGAACCCATCGCTGTCGAGAAGGCCCTGCAGGAGCGCGAGCCGGTCTTCAACCCTCGCGTGCAGGTAGATGCTCGGAATGAACTTGTCCTGCGACTCGAGCCCGTCGAGACCCAACTCTCTCAGGGCGGACTTGAGGATCGATGGCCGGCCGTTGCGCTTGCTCCTGATGCGCATGGCGGTCGCGGCGGTGCTCGTATACACGCCTGCATCCGCACGATCGAGCGTGTCCTTGATCTTCGCCTGAACATCCGATTCCTGGTTCGTGATGAGGACACTGCTTCCAGACGAAGATCCGTCTCCGAGGTACATTCCAAGGAGCCAGGGCTCGATGGGCAGCCGATCGCCGAGAACCTCGAACTCCACGGGCCGCACGCACGGGACAGCGTGATTGAAATGCGTGCCATAGCGGAGGGTCCGCCGGATGTCCCGCAGGGGGCGAACCGCCCCCGCCAGACCCATCCTCCGCTCGCAGAAGGTCTGGGTGAACCAGAGGTGGTCATCGCAGCAGAGCGTCGTGGAGCCGTCGCGGAAGGTGACGCGAAAGACATCCTTCTCCCCTTGGGGATAGACCCCAAGAACACGATGACTCCTGCCATCCGAGCCGATCACGACATTGCCGATCTCAATGTCGCCCATCCTGACATAGCCGTTGGGCGTCAAGACCTTCGCATCCAGCGGCTGGGCTTTGCCCACACCTTGCACCCCGTATAGGAGCACGCGGCGCGGGAGTTGGGCTCGTCCCCGTTGGATCGTGCTGAGCGCGGTCATTGCGGTCCTTTCAGAGCTGGCTGGTCTTGTATTGAGAAGAAGCGGGCGAGCCTGCGCCGGGCGGGGGAGTCGATGAGGTGCGCGAGGCTCGCCCGCTCGAGGATGGGCTGATGGCTTCGTAGAGACGGATTGATTCGAACCGCGTGGGCCAGATCCCTGTCTCGCAGCAGCGCGTCAGTTCCCGCATCGCGGTTTCGTTCTCGGCTTGCGCTTCGTCGAGCGCCTGCGGCGCGATTTGCCAGACGCCGCATCGGTACGGCTCACGCTTTTCGACGGCAAGCAGATGAACCGGGAGTGTGGCCTTGACGATTACCTCGAACATGGCGCGATAGAACGCCATCTGCTCGACGTAGCCGAAGGCCGCGATATCCGATTCGAAGGAGTCGAGTGAATCGGTGGTTTTCAGATCGACAATACCTCGCCCCGGCTTGGGGTTGACCCAGTCGAGCCGGGATTGGCATCGGTGTTCGGCGTATTCGCCGCGCAGCACACCCTCGGCAGCGCCATCGGCGAGAAGCTCTCGTGCGAACAGGTGCTCCCGCACGCTCGCCGCCATCTGCTCGATCAGCGCCGCCTGATCATCCGTGAGTACCGGCTTGCCGATGCGTTCCGCCCAGTCGGCAAACGCCTTCGTGTTGGAGCCAAAGGGCTGACCCGTACGCGGATTCACCGGCCCGCCGACGGCGAACTGGGCTTCGTACCGCTGTCGCCCCTCGAGTATCAGCACATGCGCGGCGCGTCCGACGAGATATGCCGCTGAGTCCCGATCCGGGACAAGGCCCTGCTCCTTCTTGCGAAAGAGCAGCGGGCAGCGTCGAAAGTCAGCGAGCCGGTGCGCCGTCACGTGCTCGGCGCTGCGGGCGTGGTACGCCTCCGCGGGCTCGTGGATCAGCGCATTGAGGATGGATTGATTCGGCATGGCGACTCCCCGCCGCAGTAGCGCTCGCGGCACAGGGGTTGTCGCTGGTGGCGTGCATCATTCGCCGCCGATCCGCCGGGGTCATCGAAACTCATATGTCGGACACATGAGCATCACGTGTGCCTCACCTGACGCCTCACGTGCGGCTCATGTGTCGGTACACCCGCCGCACATCTGATCGCTCAAACTCATCTCAGACGCGCGAGACGTGTCCCCGCATGCGCGTCTTCCATCGCTCCCGAAAGTCACCCACACCCTTCACTTCAGGAGCAGGCAATGAGCAGCAACGAGTATCGCGGTCTCATGGACGAGTGGCAGATGCGGCTGATTGATGCGCGAGCGCGGCGCATGGGACTGGACAATCACAGCCGCGACGACATCGCGCAGCAGATCGCCATCGAGACGGCCAAGTTCAAATCGGACCCGGTGCGGTCCCGCGAAGCGGTGCAGCCCGACGCGGTGCTCGCGACCATCGTGAATCGCCAGGTGCGATCGGCAGCGCGCCGCTGTGCCCGCGATCGCGAGCGCCTCGAGCAGGTGCGCCGATGCGCGGGCCAGCCCACGGAGTACGAGTCCAAGCATGAAATGGAAATCGATGTGCGAAGCGCCGTGGCGCAGCTGTCGCCGCGAGAACAGCGAGTCTGCGCCATGCTCTCCGAGGGCGAATCGATCGCCAGCATCGCCAGGGAGCTCGAGTGCGGCTGGCACACGGTGGAGCGCCTCATCGCCGACATTCGCCAGCGCTTCGAGAACATGGGCCTTGATGGTTGGCTGGGGGACTGATTGCATGTATGCCCAAAGCACCGTCATGAATCCGCCAGCATCGACTGGACTTCCTCGACCCCGCGCAGTAACTGATCAGTGCGAGCCCACGGCCGACAGTCGGCCCGTGGCGCTCGCCTGGATCACCGACGAACTGATCGCGGAACATCGGCGGGTCTGGTCCAGCAGGTACCGGCGGACCATTTCGCAAGAGGAGGCCATTGAGATCATCATGAACATCAAGCGATTCGCGGAATCGGTTCTGGACGCCACAGGGCAGGAGCGCCGGCCATGAACGTGGTCGTCTGGGCACGCGTCTCCTCGCGCGAGCAGCGCGAGGGGTATTCCATCGACGCGCAGCTTCGGGCGACGCGCGAGAAAGCCAAACGAGAGGGTTGGCACGTCGCTCGGGAGTTCGATGTGGCCGAATCGGCGCGGCGCGGGGCGGAACGCCTCGCCTTCAATGACATGGTCAAGTGGGTTCGCGCCAACGCCAGGCGCGAAAAGATCACCGCCATTCTGAGCCACAAACTCGACCGCGTCTGCCGCAACATGCGCGACGCCGTACGGCTTCAGGAACTCGAAGACTCTTGCGGCGTGCAGCTCGCCTTCGTCGAGAACCAGTTCGGCCCCGGCGCAGCCGGCGCCTTGTCGTTCAACGTGATGGCGGCGGTGGCGCAGTACTACAGCGACAACCTGCGCTCCGAAGTGCTCAAGGGCATGGACGAGAAGGTGCGCCAGGGCTGGCCCACCGGCGGGGCGCCGTACGGCTACATCAATGTTCAGGACAATCACGAGGAGCCGGTGCAGCCGCACCCGGAGAAGTCGAGGACGATCATCCGAATCTTCGAGCTCTACGCATACGGCGACATGACCTTCCAATCCCTCGCCGACGCCCTCGAGCGCGAGGGGCACATCTATCGCCCGAGCCAGCCGCGGTTCACCCGCACGGCACTCTCGTACGTCCTGAACAACCGGTTTTACATCGGTGAACTGCTCCGCAACGGCCAGACGTTCACGGGCCGATACCAGCGTCTCATCACGCGGGAACTCTTCGAAGCGTGTCAGGACATCCTCCACGGGAAGAACCGTCGCACCGGAAAACCGCAGATTCCGCTCTCCGGCGGGTTGATGCGGTGCGCCCATTGCGGGTTCGCCATCACGGGCGAGCGCATCAAGCGCAAGCTGAAGAACGGCTCGGTCAACGAGCATCTCTACTACCGGTGCGGCAACAATCACCCGGATCCGGGTCACCCGCGAGTCCGCTGGCGTGCTGAAGACGTCGAGAGCGCCATCACCGACGAACTGGCGACGCTGCGAATCGAGCCGGCGGAAGTGCGCGACCTGTTTCGCAAGACGCTGGCCGCCGCCTTCGAGGACATCTCGTCGCAGCAACGCCGGCAGTCGGCGGCACTCTCCAAACGGCACTCAGAACTGGCCGGGATGCAGGACCGGCTGCTAAATGCCTACCTCGCAGGCACGATTGCGGAGGGTCAGTACAGGGACAAGGCTGAGGAGCTGCGGTCCGAGTTGGCCGGGGTCACTGAGGCGCGCGAACGCGTTGGACGGATCGACGCCGGGGCCATCGAGCTGGCGTTTGCGGTTTTCGACTGGTGCCAGAATGCCGACGAGCACTGGCGGCGTTCAAACTCGGCGGTCCGGCGACGGATTCTGGATTCCGTGAGTTTGAACCGGACGCTGAGCGACGCAAACCTCTATCTCACAAAGAGAAAGCCCTTCGACCTCTTGATCGAAGGGCGTGAATCGGAGAGAAGTCGGGGTTCGGCCATTTGAACACGTCGGCGCGTGCGGCTGACGGAACCATCTACACCAGTTCCGGGACCGTGATCATCAGCATCGACCCCAACAGCGGGGCCGGCACCCCCGTCGTCAACTCCAATCTCGGAGATTGCCGTGGCATGGCGTTCGCCAACGACGGCCGCCTCTTCACCATCGAGGACGGGGGATGGTTCGTCAGCGACAACCTCTACACGATCGACCTGAGCACCGGCAACACGACGTTCATCGGGACGACAGGCATGCCCGGTCTTCAGGGACTCGCTCCGCGAGCGTCTCGAGTCGAACACCATCAGAACGGAGTTCAACGCCTCGCCCCCGCACGGGGGCGAGGTTACTTTCTGCGCGCTGAGCGCCGTTCTGAAAAGTGCAGGTACAATCGAACCGGCGTTCCAACGGGATTGACGCGACCCTTCCGCACCCCGCCGGCCGCGCCTGAAGGGCGAGCGTCCATTCTGGACATGACGACGGTGCGCAAGCAGCCGGCGAACTGGAGGACGGCCATGAAGATCATGTGGGCCATGCTGGCGACGATTGCGCTGACGACGGCGTCGACTGTCGGACAGACCTACGACAACGGCGGCATGGATCCCCGCGCCGGCGGCTGCAATGGCGGATGGTACAGCGCGTGGGAACCGCCCAGCGGCGTCCTCGGCAGCAATACGCTCGTTGAAATCTATCACCAGGCCGATGACTTTGTTGTGCCCGAAGGGCAGGAGTGGACGCCGACGCGCCTGATGTGGTACCTCTACCAGACTTCCAGCCCGCCTCTGGAACCCATTCCCGCCGTATTCATCCAGTTGTGGAGAGGGACCCGGTCCGAAATGCTTGCCGGCGCCGCGACGTTCGTCGGCGGCGACATGACAACGAACCGCCGCATTGACCAAGCCTTCACGAACATCTACCGCGTGATGCAGTCATCGCCGACGAACTGCGACCGCGCAATCAAAGAAGTAGAAGTTGACATGTCGTGGGTGGGACCGCTCGCGTCCGGTCAGTACTGGATCGAAATCGGTAGCACGGGCAACCCCGAGTATCTCGGCCCGTGGGCCAACCACGCCGTGCCGCGCGACGGTCGGGAGAACTCGATCTTCTACACGGTCGCCACCGGCACGTGGGCGGTCAACTCGAGCAACGAAGTCGGCTGGGACTATCCGTTCAAACTGCACTACACCGGCGGGGGCGGTTTCACCATCGCGCTTTCCGGGTCTTGCCCGGGCACGAAGACTCTCGAATGGTCCAACTCCGGGCGCGGCCCCATGGGCATCCTGTTCGGCGATGAACATGGACGCACCGCCGTCCCCCGAGGCTCGTGCCAAGGAACGCTGCTGGGAATCCAGGGGCGGCTCGGCCTCTTCAGCGTCATCCACGTTCCGCGCGGCGAAGGCCGGATGAGCATCACGGTCGGTCCGTCCGCCTGCGGCCGATTCGTGCAGTGCATCAAGACCGACGACTGCGCCGTGAGCAACGTGGCCGGGCCGATCTGAATGCGGCTCGGCTGCGGCATAGAGCCGCCGCGGCGGTTTCCGGCCGAAAACGTGGGCAGTTCAATCGCCGTTGAACCATTGCGATCCAATCTGCGGCGCCGCCGTCACGACTGCTTGAGGCTCCGCTCCTCCTGGCTCTGGTAGTCGGGGCCGCGCGTGAAGGCCACTTCGCTTCCCACGGGCATGACGTCTTCGAACATGCCTTTGCGCGGCGCCGCCCGGCGGGAGACAATCGCCCCGAGGATCACCATCGCGTAGAACCCAAAAAGCGCCACGCCCAGCGCCGTGAGAATCCACTGCGTCAGCGTCTGGAGTGATCCGACTTCGCCGGTCAGATGCGCGACGTTCGCCGTGGTGACGGCGTAGCGGGCCTGCACTTCGGCGGCCGGCTGAACGAGCGCCAGCCAGACCGCGGTGCCCACCAGCATCGCCAGGCTCAGCGGCAGCAGGCCCTTCACGCAGCCGTGCATGACCTGGTCGATGCGGATGCGCGGCAGCGTCCATCGCAGCCACATGTGGATGAAGACCACCAGCAGTGCCTTGCCGATCACCCAGGTCATGCCGTAGACGTTGAGCACGAAGATGCCCAGCGCCCCGCCATTCATGTGCATGGCCCCGGCCAGTTCGGTCCAGTTGGTGATGCCGACATAACTGCCGGTGAGAAACGCCTGTCCGACCGAAACCGGGTCATAACCGAGAGCCGCGTACACCGGGTCGTACGCGCCCAGCGGACTGTTCCACGCGCCCAGGAACAGCACCGCCTGGATGCACCCGACCACGAACATGCCGGCGTACTCGGCGAAGAAGAAGAACGAGAAGCGCAGGCCCGAGTATTCGGTGTGGAAGCCGGCGACGAGTTCGGATTCGCCTTCGGGCAAGTCATATGGCGCCCGCTTCGAAGCCGCCAGAGACGCGATGAAGTAGATGAAGAACGCGCCGAAGATGAACGGGTTCTGGTAGAAGAACCAGCTCTGAATGCCGCCGCCCTGAAGATACCCGAGTTCGACGAGGTTGAGCGTGCCCGCCACGAGCACGCCGCAAAGGATGGCCACCCCAAGCGGAATTTCGTAACTGACCATCTGGCATGCTTCGCGCATGGCGCCGTAGATGGCCCATTTCGAGTTGCTCGCCCAGCCCGAGAGGATGACGCCCATGACCTCGACGCCGAGGATGGCCAGGATGTAGAGCAGGCCGACGTTCAGCCCGGCTTCGAACACGAACTGCGGCCCGAAGGGGATCGCCAGGAACGCCGCGAGAACGGGCGCAAAGGCGAGGTAGGGCGCCAGGCGGAAGAGGAACGAATCGGCGCCCGCCGGCACGAGGTCTTCCTTAACCAGCAGTTTGATGCCATCGGCGAGCGACTGCAGAATGCCGAACGGCCCGACGTGCTTGGGGCCCAGCCGGCCCTGGATGTGACCCGCGACCTTGCGCTCGGCCCAGATGCTCAGCATCGCCAGCAGGCTGATGGCGGGCAGGAACACGGCCGCCGCCACGAGCACCTTGACGACGACGAAGCAGATCCAGTACGGCAGGCCGAGCGAGCCGGCCAGACTTTCGGACAACTCTGAAAGCATGCTCGAAATCCGTTTCGCGTGCGGTGGACGGGTAAAGGGCCAAGTTTAGGCGATCCAATCTGACCGGCAAACTGCCAGAACACATGGCTGCGCGCATCCGTATAGGAGTATGCGACAGCAGTCGTCGGCACAACTTCGCCGAAGTGACCCATTCGGAGCAGGCACAGGGCTTCTTCGTGGAAGCAGGGTTTCCTCCATGCGGCACTCGGCGATTGTGCGTTTTTCTCGGCCTTGCGAATTCGTAGTTCCCCCTAGAATCCACGGCGGAATGTTTTCGCGCGAATGACATCCGGAGGAGTCACCCCATGCAGCCACTTCACCGCACCGCCCTGCTGACAGGACTGTTCCTGGTCGGATCATCGGGGCCGCTGCTCGCCCAATCCGGCACCATCCAGCGGCCGGTGGTCCAGACGGCCCGGGTGCGCACGACCGTCAGTGCGCCGGCTTCGATCGCCGCGCCGCCGATGCCATCGCAGCAGTCCACGCGGGCGTTCATCATCGCCAAGCGGGCGTTCGACAAAGACATCAAGAAGATTCGCGGCAAGTTCCTCGGCTCGAAGGAATTCGCTCCCACGAGGCAGCGCGGCCTCGAAGAACTGGCCCGGTTCACCGACCCGGCCGCCATCGAGCCGCTCATCGATCTGGCCCGCATCGAGAAGCAGGACGTGCGCGACTGGCTCTTCGAGCACCTTGCCGAGCGAGTCAAGCCGGAAGTGGGCCAGGCGACGCTGGCATGGATGGCGATCCACGACCAGAACGCGGACATGCGCGCCGCGGCCAAGACGCACCTCAAGGGGCCTGCTTCGCCCGTAACCCAGAAGGTGGTTGTGCAGGCGCTCGAGTCACCCAACATGGACATCGTCAGCGCCGGCGCCGGCGCAGCCGGAGCGCTGCAACTGGCGCAGGCGATCCCGCATCTCATCGTCGCCCAGGCCCCCGCGCCCTCGATGATCGGGACCGGCGATCTGGCGTTCATCCAGGTGGGTCAGCAGCGCTACCTCGTGACCGACCTCCAGCCGGTGGTCGGCGACAACTCGGCCGGCCTCGATCCCACTCTCACGGCGGTTACGGAAGGAACCGTGGTCCGCATCATGGACGCCGTCGTCGAGTTTTACAACATGGATGCGCACAACGCGCTGGTGAACATTGTCGAGGAAGACTTCGGCCAGCCCGTGGACTTCGGCTTCGATGTACCGCGCTGGAAGCAGTGGTACGAAGAGGAATACCAGCCCTTCGTGCGAGCCCGCGCAGCCCGCGGCGGGGCCGGCGAGGCGCCCAGCGCCGATCCGAGCCGCTGAGCGAGTGCCCCATCAGGAGACGCCAGAACCGGGCCGCGCCCCGCGTGGAGCGAGCCGCCCGGGCGGATTATCCTCTGGCAGGTTTCCGAATTGAATGGAGGCAGGCCATGAGCACCACCGGCAAGGCGGGCGTTTCTCACCTTGACCCCGAGAAGCACACGCCCAAGGACCACGGCTGGCTCGAACTCATCGACGTTGATCACATCGAGTTTTACGTCGGCAACGCGCGCCAGGCGGCGTACTACTACGCCGTCGCGTTCGGGTTCAACATCACTGCCTACAAGGGACAGGAGACCGGCAGCCGAGAGACCGCCAGTTACCTGCTCGAGCAGGGCAACATCCGCTTCGTGCTCACCACCGGCCTCGTCAAAGACCATCCGGCCCAGCGCCACGTCAACCTCTTTGGCGACGGCGTCAAGAGCGTCAACTTCACCGTCCGGGACGCCACAGACGCCTACGAACAGACCACGCGCCGCGGCGGCCGTTCGGCGCAGAAGCCCACCGTCGAATCCGATGCCCACGGTTCAATCACGCGTTCGGCGATCTTCACGTACGGGGAAGTCACGCATGCGTTTATCGACCGGTCGCAGTACAAGGGCAAGTTCCTGCCGCACTTCATGCCCGTCGACCCGCCCGTCAATCGCATCAATGACAAAGGCGACTGCGGCCTCAAGTTCGTTGACCATCTCGTGGGCAACGTCGAGCAGGGCAAGATGAATGAGTGGGTGAAGTGGTACGAAGACGTCATGGGCTTCACCATGTTCAAGCACTTCGACGACAAGGACATCTCCACCGAGTACTCCTCGCTCATGAGTAAGGTCATGAGCAGCGGGCGCGGCCTGATCAAGATGCCCATCAACGAACCCGCGCCCGGACGCGGCAAGAGCCAGGTGCAGGAATACCTCGACTGGCACCACGGCACGCCCGGCGTGCAGCACCTGGCGCTGCGCTCGCGCGATGAGATCAACTCCGTGCGCCTCCTGCGCGATCGCGGCGTGGAATTCCTCAAACTGCCCGACACCTACTACGACATCGTCTGGGATCGCGTCGGCGACATCGAAGAAGATCGACAGAAGATCAAGGAGCTGGGCATTCTCGTAGATCGCGACGACGAGGGATATCTGCTGCAGATCTTCAGCCGACCCGTGCAGGATCGACCGACGCTCTTCTTCGAGATCATTACCCGCCGCGGCTCGCAGAGTTTCGGGAAGGGCAACTTCAAGGCCCTGTTCGAAGCGCTCGAACTTGAGCAGCAGCGTCGCGGCAATCTCTGAGCCAATCAGCGCAGATCGAAGTATCGGTTTGTCGCGGGGCCGAACCAGCCGAGATGCAGTTCGCGCATCTGCGATTCCGTAACGCCGAAGATGGTGGCCCGAGTGAATGAGAGTTCGCGCGAGGCGACGTGCGCATCCGCCCAGGCGACGTTCGCGGTCGCGGCATGGCGAAAGTGGATGCTTGCGTCGAGCGGTGCCCCGGTGCCGCGCGCCAGCGGTGGCTCGGCGAAACTGTATTCAATCAGGCGCAGCGTCGGCACGGGCATGGCCATCGCGGCGTCCGCGAACATGACCGTCTCATCCGGCCGGCCGATGGCCGCGGCGCGGACGCCCACTTCGTCCTTGCCACTCTCCTCGACACCGAGGTAGGCGTTGTTGTAGCCGTAGCCGCCGCAACCGGCTTCGAAGTCAGTCGACTCGCGCGCCCCGGGTTTGAACGCCGGGCATTGGCGCACGGCGCCTTCCGGCCCGAGCAGCGGCGAGAGCGGCCCGCCGCGCGGCTCGAACGGTTCGCGGGTACTCAAACGCACGCCGAACCAGCGATCGAGATTGCGATCGAACCGCGCAGCTCCGGGCGCAAGGGAGCCGGCGGATTCGTTCGCGTAGGCAAGGTCGGCAAGAGCCAGCTGGCGCAGGTTTGAAGCGCAGCCGGCACGGCGCGAGGCGTCGCGCGCCCCGCGCAGCGCCGGCACGAGCAGCCCGATGAGTACGGCCGTGACGCTCATGACCACGAGCATCTCAACGAGCGTGAAACCGCATCTGCGTGTCCGGTGCATCATCATCGGCGCTTACCTCACCGCCGCGACGGCGCCGATTTCGGCGGACACCTCGCCGAACTGACCGTTGATCGAATCGACCGCATTCGTGATGCGCACGAAGTCGATCCCCGCGAGGTTCGCCGGCTTGCCGGTGAGGGGATGGACGGCCCAGGCAATGTCGAAGCCGTCGCCGCCGCCGCTGCCTGCCGTGACGCCTTCGCGCCGCGGATCGTCGGGCACGGTGTAGAAATCCTCCGGCCGCATCGTTGGGTCATCGATGATGTTGTCGCCGTCCAGATCGCCCAGTAGTAGAACAGGGTTCATGTCCGCGTAGCCCCAGAAGGCTTCACTGCCGTCCGTGTTCGCGTTGACGATGGGCGGGTGCCCGAACGGCTCGTCGGGCAGGATGAAGTGCCCGTTGCGCCGCTGCGACTCGGGGTCGGTGATGTGCGATCCGGGAATGACGAACCACGGGTCATCTGCAACGCCGTTGCGGTTCACATCGCAACTCACCTCGACGACGGCGGCCTCGGCAAAGCGGACCGACGGGAGCCCGACGAGCCACGACGCGTTGCCGAAGACGATGAAATCCAGTCCCGGCTCATGGTTGGGGCTGTCCCAGATCGTCCGGCTGAAACCGAGCGTGATCGACCCGCCGAACCCGCCGAGCGTGACGAGTTTGGAAAGGTCGGGCGTCAGCGTCCCGCCGCCGATCGGCGCCCCAAGTGCCCGGAGCGGGTCGTTGTACCGTGGGTCGTGGGTGAACTGCCCGGGAGCGGGTGAGTAGTCAATGATGCGCGTGGCGAACGGGTTCGGCGGCGGAGCGATCGTGCGGTAAGGCGGCTTGGCGCCATGCGCAGCCGTCAGGCCAAGGAGTGCCGCGATCGCTGCAATGGCGGCTTGCTTCATGACGCCCTCCCATCCCGCCGCCGGCGCTGGAGCATGATGACCAGACCGGCGCCCAGGCTCAGCAGAGCCCCGGGCGCGGGAATCGGCGCGTAGCGGAACAGCAGCGAAGACGAGCCCGAAGCAACCAGCCACTCGCCGGTGAGCGCGTTGTAGCGGGCGCTGTAGAAGCTGAACGGGCTTTCGTCCGGGTCGTCAACGAACAGATCGGGCCAGTCAAGCGCCCCCATTCCAGCGAGCGCGCGCTGCACCGCCGCGTCCTCGGCCACGGCAAAGTAGTCGTACGCGCCGCGATCAATGTCGCCGCCGCCGATGAAGAGATGCCCCGCCGCGTCGAAGCCCAGATCCGAACCCGAAAGCACCTGCCCGATGAACTGGCCCGAGGTCGCGAATTCAATCGCGCCCCGCTGGCCGCTGAGCACTTCGGCAATGTCGCCGGCCGGCAGCGCGCGGATTTCGCCGGTTGCCGATCCACCGGGGATGAAGTCGTAGCCGTTGGCGGTGAAGAGATTGCCGGACGCATCGAACGCGACGCCGCCCGAGGCGCCGTCGAGCGAAACAACGCGCGTCGAAGCGCCGCTGGCCAGTTCGAGGATGCGCACCTCGCCGAGGAACGTGTTGGGATCTGCAGCGCTGATGGCGATGCGATCGTTGTCGTACCACGTGGCGGCGTAGTTTTCATGCTGGTGCGAGCGATGCACGATCGAGCCGCCATTGAGATCCGCCAGCGCGACTTCGTATACGCGCGCACCGCCGAACCGGCCGTCGCCGACCACGAACCGTGACCCGTCCGGACTCACGGAGACAAACGAGGCGCCGAACTCACTGATCAGCCCGGCATCGAACGAACCCATGTCCATGAACTGTCCCGAACCGACAGCCGTCTCGATAAACACCGACTCGCCGTTCATTCCGATGAGCCGCCCGTCGGCGAGCACGTCGAACGCACCGCCCGGCCCGCCTTGCGAGCCGACATATTCCAGCGGCGGGGCGGCGCCTTGAACGCCGTTGCCGCACGTGAAAGTGATGACGAGCGCGGCCGCAACCGCCGCCCGTCCCGCAGACCAGAACGCAAGCATGACACAACTCCTGATGTTCGCCTCTAGTCGCGAGAGGCGGTCCCTGGACACAACCGGCGACACGGCCGCTCTCGCCGCGCCGTGGTCGAGCCTTCTGTCAGGAACGAACAGAAGTCAGTGCCGCGACGTCCCGAAGCGCGAGGACGGCCAACCCACAGGCCGCATCGCTGAGCGATCACGGCCCCGTGCCAGTGGCAGGTCTTCCGGCTCAGGGTCTGTCTCGTCCGACCGCCTTCCCATCCATTTTCCCAGCCGCAGGTTCGGTGGGGGACAGTGGCGTTGTGGTCGGGCGACTGCCTCGGATCAAGTCCTCAGGCGACCCATTACGGCGGCGCGTCCGCGGTGGAGTTGCACCACGCTTCCCATTTCAGCCCGCATCAGCCGAGCAGGATGCCTGCTGCGACGGAGTCGGGCGCCATTGACGGGGCACTCTACCGATCGGAGCGCGTGAGTCAAACGCCGCTGCCGGACCCCGGGACCGGTTCTCGAGGGGCTCGCTTTTGGGACGCCGCATTGACACCGGGTCCCGCCCTCGATACATTCCCTACTTACGATGACGCAACTCCCGGCCCCAGCGGGCAGTTGCGCCGCGTCGGCGACCGGCGGTGTTGCGGCCAACGGTCGTCGTGTGCTGTTTTCACCCCTTTGGCGGAGGTCACCTGTGTTCCACACGTCACTGCGCCGGCTCTTTGTGTTCGGCCTGCTCGTCTTCTGTCTTGGACTCGTTCCGAACGTTGTCGCGCAGCCTGTCGAACAGGGCGGCAAGTCCAGAGAAGCGGAACTCCTCGAAGACTTCATCCACTACACGCTCGTCGCTCGTCCGGACCTCGCGCACAGCGCTGCCCAGGCGCTGATCGAATCGAGCGTGACCGACGCCGAGTTGTATCAACTCGTGGACGAAATGGGGATCGGCAAGCGGCTCGACGACGCCCTCGTCCGTGCCGCCCGCAACGCCGAACTCGAAGAGATCGCCGGCCAGCTGCAGGGCCGGCTCAACAAGGGCCGCATCGACATGGCCCGCGACCCCGAAGAAATCGCGCGGCACATCAAAAACCTCGTGGGTACGTCGCGCGGGAGGCTCATGGCCGAGCAGGCGCTGCGTGCGGCGGGCGAGTATGCCGTGCCCCAACTGCTGGACGTCATCACCGGCGCCAGCCCCGCCGAACTCAAGGCGCGGTGCACTCCCGTGCTCGTGAGCATCGGTCGTCAGGCCGTGACTCCGCTGTGCGTCGCGCTGCCGCACCTCGACCCGGTCAGCCAGGAGCGCATCTGCGAGATCCTCGGCCAGATCAACTACTACCACGCACTTCCCGCGCTGGTCACGCTCGGGGACAGCGGCAAGGCGACTCCCGCAGTTCGGGCGGCCGCGCGTGCCGCCGCCGCTCGCCTCGGCGCTGTGGCGGATGCTGATCCCGTTGACGCCTGGCTCTCACTGGCGGAACTTTACTGGGGCGAATCGCAGAGCCTCGTTGCATGGCCGACCGAAGCCACCAACAACATCTGGTACTACGACAACAACTCCGGCCTCTACGCCGTCCCCGTTCCCACCGAGATCTTCTCGGAAGTGATGGTGATGCGAAGCTCGGAAAACGCACTTGAACAGTCCGCGGATTCACTCGACGGCCTGAGCATGTGGATTGCCGGGAACTTCCGGCGCACCGATGAACTGGGGGATGGAACGGATCCGACTTACGGCCCCGATCGCCGTCCGCCTCTCTTCTATGCCGTGGCGGCGGGCCCGGCCGCTTCGCAGATGGTGCTCGACCGAGCCAATCGCGATCTCAACGCCCGGCTCGCCCGGCACGCCATCGAGGCGCTCAACGGCACCGCGGGCGGCGCGAGTCTCTGGGTTGGCAACAACCGTCCTTCGCCTCTGATCGAGTCGCTCAACTTCCCCGAGCGGCGCGTGCAGTATGACGCCGCGCTCGCCCTCGGGCGCGCCCTTCCGACTGAGACCTTCGACGGCGCCGACCGCGTCGTGCCGATTCTCGCCGGCGCCATTCGCACGGGCGATGAGCGGTTCGCGGCGGTGCTCGCCGACAACCAGGAAGATCAGCGCAGCCTCGCGTCGAACCTGCGCGATATGGGCTTCACCGTGCTCCCGCCCCGCTCGACCTTCGAGGGCCTCCGAGCCGATCTTGCTGCGGCGCCGGCGGTGGACCTTTTCCTGCTCATGATTTCGCCGGACCGACTGACGGAGACCATCGCCTCGATCCAGTCTGATGACCGTATTTCGGCCACTCCGGTGGCGGCGCTGGTCGCCGCGGAGGATCTGCCCCGCGTCCGCAATGCGTACGAGGGCAATCGCCGCGTTTCCGTTATCCGGCTCGGTCTCCAGCAGTCGCAGATGGACGCCGCTCTGCAGGCCCTCATCGGGCGCACCACGGGCGATTTGATCACCCGCGAGGAAGCGGACGCTTATGCGGACGAGTCGCTCCACGTGCTGCGCGACATCGCGGTGCGCAACAGCGCTGCCTACGACATCAAGCGAGCTGAAACCGCGCTCGTCGAGGCGATCTCCACGTATTCGGGCGAACTGCGCCTGACTGCGGCGCAGACCCTCGCGTGGGTGAACGGATCGCGGGCGCAATCGGCGTTGCTCACGGCGGCTCTGGGTGAGACTGACGAAGCGGTGCAGATCGCACTGCTTAACTACGCCGCACAATCCGCAAAACGCTACGGTTCGTATGCGAGCGACGCGCAGATCACCTCGCTGGTCAACCTCGTCAAGACGGCCCGGGGGCCGGTCGCCACGGCCGCAGCCCAGGCGCACGGCGCGCTGAACCTGCCGGCGCGGAACATGGTGCCGCTGATCATCTCGGACTGAGCGCTCTGGCGCCGTGTCAAACCCATGGTTATCGAGCACGCAGGCCCGGCGCCTGCGTGTTTCACTTTCTGCTGCGCCAGGGCGGTACGAGCACGTCTCTATAGGCGCTGACACGCGCAGACGGCAGAGTCGGGTGCGGCTTGAACCGCCGCACTCCAGCGAGCGCGGGTTCGAGTCGATTTACATGGGTATGTATCGCTCACCCGCATTCGGTCTGTGCTCACCAAAGCCCGGCTCGCGAGGCATCGCGGGCTCGAGCGAGCACAGCGGCTCCGGCGCACGGTGTCTCGGTGGGGAGGACACCGGCTCCGGACCTTGCCTTGTCGGGCGCCATGTGGTTCCCGGGGCAATGCATGAAAACGTGTCCCGCGGCGCCGGTCCGTCAAGGCGGTTCACACGAGCAGGTTCGGACCTTTTTGTGAAGGAGTCATCGATGAAGGTTTACCGTCGTACGAAGGGTTTTACGCTTGTCGAAATTCTGATCGTCGTCGTCATTCTCGGCATTCTGGCCGCCATCGTCATCCCGCAGTTCACCAACGCGAGCCAGGAAGCCTCCGCTTCTTCGCTCAAGAGCCAGCTGCAGACGGTTCGCAGCCAGATCGAGCTGATGCGCGTCAAGCACAATGGCTTTGTGCCTGACTTCGCGACCGATCAGTGGGTGCCCCTCACTGATCCGTCGACCTACAACGCCGCGTGGACCGAAGGTGCGTACCTTCAGTCTGACCCCATCAATCCGTTCACGGGTCAGTCGTTGATCGTCGCGGGCAGTGACCCGCTGACGGAAGGCAACCCCGCCACGGACGGTTGGCTGTGGGACGACGCCAACGGCCGCATCTACGCCGTCGGCTTCGACGAGATCAACAACGTTTACATCTATTAATAGTTGTAAACGCAGAACTTCAGAGGCGACAGCGGAAACGCTGTCGCCTCTCTTTTCCAATCAGAGCGGCCCGATCGGCCAGTGCGGGTGTACCGGGAGTTCCTTGCCATGCGCTTCACCTCAAGATCACGGGATCGTGGCTTCACGCTGATCGAGATCCTCGTCGTCGTGGTGATTCTCGGGATCCTCGCCGCGATGGTGATTCCGCAATTCACCAGCGCCCGCGTGGACGCCTCCGTCTCGACCGTCAAGAGCCAGTTGCAGATCGTGCGCGGCCAGATCGAAGTCTACAAGGCGCGGCACGGTTCGCTGCCTCCGCTGGGCACGAGCGGCACCGCCGCCGACTGGGACCCCCTGGTGAATCCGCCTGATGAAGTCAAGTACCTGCAGGCGGCGCCCTATAACCCGTTCACCGAGTCGGTCGGGATTGGCGTTGCCGAGTCCATCAACGTCGGTTGGGTCTGGGACGACGTAAACGGAGTGATGACCGCCCCGTATTTTGACGAAATCACCAATACCTACAACCCGCCCGGATGATCACTGCGCTGCAGCCATCCGGAAGTGCGGCACGCTCGCCTGAGGCGGCGCACGTTCGCGGCGGGTGGTTTCGATGGAGTGGCTGATGTTCAGCACGACCTCTCAGACCCGTTCGCACTGCTGCCGGATGCGGCGCGCGTTCACGCTCGTCGAACTGGTCATCGTCGTGCTTATCATCGCCATTCTCGCCGCGATCGTCATGCCGCGATTCTCGAGCGCTTCGGAAATCGCGGGCAGCTCGGCGCTCATGCAGGACCTGCGCTACATCCGCCAGCAGATCCAGGTCTACCGCGCCCAGCACTTTGGCGTTTCGCCCGGTTACGCGGGCGGCGATCCGAACGTGACGCCCACCGAAGCGGATTTCATCGCTCAGATGACCAACCCCACCTCCGCCGACGGCTCGATCGGGTCGAGTTCTTCCCAGACGTTTCGATTCGGTCCCTACATGGCGGAGATGCCCATCAATCCGATCAATCGATCCAGCGCCATCTGGGTCGTGCCCAATGGCATGACATTGCCGCCGGCCCCGACCGGGCCGACCACCTACGGCTGGCTCTACAAGCCCGAGACGCTCGAATTCAAGGCCTACGTCGCAGGTCAGGATGAGAATGGCCGAGCGTACTACGACTATTGATCCCGCCTCCAAGGCCCGGAACCTCAGACCCGGCGTGGCATGGAGCGAAGCGCTGTCGCTGCTGGCGCTGGGCTCGTTCATGGCCCTTTCGGCCGCGGTGATCGGCCCACGACTGATTCGCGGTTCGCCAACGGCGCCCGACGCGAGCGCCTCGGTGCTGCTCAGCGGCCCGCTGGCCGGCCAGCAGCAGATGCTCCGCGACCTGCTCGATCGCGCGGCGGCCATTCTCGCACTGCACGAGAGCACGACTCAGGCGGGCCAGCTCGACACACTCGTGTTGTGGCTCTCGGACGATCGCTTCCCCGGCCAGGTGAATCTCTCTGAAGTGCTCGTCATCCGGTTCAGTCCGATGCTCCGCTCGATCATCGCCTACACCTGGGCCCCGCCGGCGGAGGAGGATCCGATACTCTCGGACCAGGCGTGGGCCACGCCGCACCGCGTCGAGGAACTGGCCGCGCGAACGGACGTCGTCCGGGCGGTCGTCGCGCAGCCCGTCATCGCCTGCGAGGTTACCGGAATCAGGACGGCCCAGACGCTACGTCCGGACGCAACTGAAGAACCGTTGGCGTTGAGGCTTACCTGGTTTGACGAATCTACCGATAGTCGCGATGTGAGCACGATTCGGACGGGACTGCGCCTGCTCGCTCGCTCCAGACGGTTCTGAGCATCGTCTCAGGCGAGTTCCTCCACCGAAACAAGGAGTTGCGTCATGCGCCGATCAAAGTACCTCAACGCCATGCTGACCGTCAATGCGGTCGCGCTGTGCCTGCTGGTCGTGATGTTCGCAACCGATCGCGGCGTGCTGGCGCGCCCGGCCATGGCGAGCGAGCAGTTCGGCATTCCCGACGCGGCCAGCCAGCGGCTCGAGATGATCCGCGAACTGCGGCGCATTTCCGCATCGATGGAAACTCTTCGCCGCGATCTCGAGAAGCGCGAGTTCAACGTCAAGGTGACGTCGATGCCGCCGGTCAAGGTCGAAGGCGGCGAGTCGAAATAGCCGCATGAGCAAAGAGGGTGCTGGAGGTACGGAGCAGATCGAATGCGTAGTTCTTCACTGCCGAAACAGATGGGGCGGTACGCGTCCCGGGCGTTCACGCTCATCGAAATCCTCATCGTGGTGACGCTCATGGGCATCGCCGCGTCGCTGCTCATTCCCAATATGAGCAATGCGGTGAGTTTCGAGACCGAAGCGGCGGTGCGGCAGATCGTTGCCGATCTTTCGTTTGCCCAGTCCGACGCCATGGCCAGGCAGGCGCCGCGGCGCGTGCTCTTTGCCGAAGATGGCAGCGGGTATCGCATCCTCGCCTCGCCCTTCGATCCCGAGAACGACGTGCTCTATGACCCGATCTCCGACGGCGGGTCAGGCAAGTACATCGTCAACTTCCAGACCGATGAGCGCTTCCGCATGCTGGCGCTCGAAGAGGTCGTCTTCGACGGCGCCAACAACTACATCACCTACGACGCCATCGGCGGACCGATCAATGGCGAGAACGCGTCGAGCATCGGCGGTTCGCTCGTCGTCACTGGAAGCGACGGGCGGTTCCAGATCAATGTGAGCGGCTTCACGGGGCGCGTCTCCGTACAACGGCTCGAATAGCAGTCAGTCTGGCGCACGCGAGAAGGAGCGCTTCGGGTGAGATGGAAGATCCTGAACAAAGCGGCATTGCCCATCGGCGTGGACATCGGCCACAGCGGCGTCAAACTCATGCAACTCGATGACGCCGGCGGGACGCTTCGCGCCCTGGCGGCGGCGCGCAAGTCCTACGGCCGTCCGCTCCCGGACGAACCGGTGCAGCGCAAACTCGAGATCGAGCGCACGCTGCGCTCCGCCCTGGAGATGGCCGCGTTCAAGGGTGATGCGTGTGTCATCGCGCCCAGCCCGTCTGATCTCATGCTTCGCGCCGTCCGGCTTCCGACGATGACCGACGACGAGCGCAACAAGGCCGTGCGCTGGGAGGCCTCGGAGCGCTTTGGCGTGCCGATGGATGCCATCGAGGTGGAGTGGATCCGCGCCGGCGAAGTCTCGCAGGGTCACGACACGCGCGACGAGGTCATCCTCATTGCCGCGCGTAGCGCAGTGCTCGGATCGTACCTGGATGCGGCAATAGGGGCCGGCCTGCGCCCACTGGCGGTCGATGCTCCGTTCCTCGCCGCCGCGCGCAATCTGACCCGGCCCCTGCGGCGCCAGGAAGACAAGTCAGTCGTGCGGATGATCATCGACGTCGGGTTGAGCCTGACGACCGTGTGCATCACGCGCGGCCGTGAGCTCGCTTTCGTCAAGGCCGTGGAGATCGCCGGCAAGGAATTCAACAAGGCCGTGTCCGAGCGGCTCAGTCTTGACGACGACGCCGCCCGGCAGTTGCGCATCGAGCGCATGTCCCAGGACACCGAATCGGGCAGCGCCGATCGCGTCAGCCGGGCTGCGTTCGAAGCGACCCGGCCGCTCATGCACGAACTGGCGCAGGAGGCGGCACTGTGCCTGCGTTATTACAGCGTGACGTTTCGCGGCGCCCGGCCTGACTTTGTGAGCATCATCGGCGGCGAAGCGCGTGAGCCGAATCTGGCCGCCGTTCTCACCGAGCACCTCAAGGTGGATGCCCGCGTCACCGGCCCGCTCGAGGGCATCGACGTCACCGGCGCGGAAATGCGCCTGGATCGCCGCCACGCGGCACTCACGGAGTGGGGCGTCGCCGCCGGGCTGAGCATGCGCTCGGCGTCGTCGCAGCAGCCTTCGCTGGTCGATCGCGTGGCCGCCACCGCGTCGCGCAAGGGCGCTGAGCGAAAGAGAGGTGCCGCGTGAGCCGCAGTATCAACCTCATGCCGCCCGCCTACCGCGAGCGCCTGGGCAACTCACGCCTCAGGCAGCGCTTCACGACCTACGGGCTTGTCGCGGCGCTGGTCATCGGCACACTCGTCATCCACTCCCGGGCCGGCGTGAATCGCATGAAAGCCCAGGCCAGCGATCTGACCGCCCGCGTCGCCGAACTGGAATCCGTCCGCGCCGAGTCGCTCGAATTGAACCGCAAGGCCGACGGGCTCGCGCAGAACCTCTCCGACTACTACCGCCTCGCCCTGCCGATCAACGTGACCGACGTGCTCGGCCTGCTGAGTCAGAACATGCCCGAGGGGCTGTATGTGACCGAACTCATCGTGGGCGTCGGCCAGCGGGCGGAATCGATGTCGGCCATGGAGGAACTGCGCCAGCGCGTCAATCGATCAAAGAGCCGCAAGGCGGACGATCGCCGCCAGGTGCGCTACCTCTCGGTGGACATCACCGGCGTGGGACAGGATGGCGTGAAGGTCGCCGAATTCGTCGGCCGCCTCGAGACGCAGCCCGCTTTCGGCCGGGTCCAGCTCGACTACGACCGGACCAAGAGCATCGATCAGTCCGCGGTGCGCGAATTCCGCGTGCGTTTCGAAGTCGATCTCGAGTGCCGGTATCTTGCGAGCGCGGATGGGCAGGAAGGGGCAGCCGGCGATGAATGAGATGATCAGCCGCATCAAGTACGGCGGTATTCTGCTGGCGGTCACGGGCGCGGCGTACTTCACGCTCGTCCGGCCGGCCTACAACACGCGGGCAACGGTGCTCGCGGAGGTCAAGGCGCTCACCAGCCGCGTGGCCCTCGCGGATGAAGACTTTGCCAGCCGCGATCGGGCCCGGCGGCGGCTGGCTTCGCTTCAGTCCCGACTCGACCAGGAAACCAAGGCGATTCCTGAGTCCAGCGACGTCGCCGGCGTCATCAGCGGGATTTCCACTGATATCCGGTACCTCGGCCTGAGCGGCCAGAAGCTCGACCGCGGCAAGGACACCGCCGTCGGCTCCACGGCCAGCAGTGGGCTGATGATCGAAACGACGGGTCAGTTCGACGTCGTGATCGATCTGCTCCGCCGCGTCGAGGCGCTGCCGAGGCTCGTGCGCATCAGTTCGCTCACGGCACAGAACCTGGACCACAACTCCGGTGTGGTCAAGGCGACCATCGGGCTGGACGTCTACTACCGCATCGCCGGCGAAACGGCTGCAGCGCCCACCAAGCCGTGAGGAGGAGCCAGACGTGAACGAGGATCTGCAACGAATCTGGATTCGCCTTTCCTCAGACCGCCGCAAGTTCAGCGCCATGTGCGTGCTCGCGGTGGTGGGGCTGCTGCTGTGGGCGCGCCTGCTGCTGCTCAACGACGTGCCTCGCACCGGCCTGGCCGAACCCGTTGCCGGCGAGACGGCGCCCGAACCGGACAAGTCCAATACGCCGCCGAGCGGCTCCGCGAAATCGAGCGACCGACCGGCGATCGAATCGGCGCCGATCGTTTATCTGGACTCCACGACCGACCTGGCGCGGAATTTCTTCCGATCGCCGGAGGCAATGTTTCCCCAGACGGAACAGGCGGCTTCGGTTGACGACACTGCCCCCAAGTCACAAACGGATACGCCCGAAGATTCTCCGGAGACGGAGCAGCAGCGCATCGCCAAGGAGGCGTTGACGCTCCAGCTCGAGAGTCTGATCCTCGGCAGCGCACCGGCGGCCGTCATCAACGACCGCGTCGTGCTCGAAGGAGGACGGATTGAGGGTTTCGTGCTTGAGCGCGTGCTCAAGCGGAGTGTGATCCTGATGAAGGATCAGGTGCGGGTGGAACTGAAGATGGACACTCCGGGCTGATCCGGCGCGCACCAGCGCTCCGACCTGGGGAGGGAGAAAGCAATCATGTTGGACTGCACGAACGGGAAGTTCTTCTCGCTGGGTTTGCTCCGCTCGTACGGGTTGGTCTGTGCCGCCTGCGTCGGCCTGGCAAACCCCGCCATGGCGCAGGTCGATCTCGACGCGTGGGCCGACGATCCGCCGGCCTCGAACGCGACGACCGAGACCGACGGCGGCGACGACCTCGCCGGCAAAGTCGCCGTCTCGGCGTACTCGACGGTTGACATCCACGTGCAGAACACCGACCTGGCCAAGGTGCTGCAGATGCTCAGCATCCAGAGCCAGCGCAACATCATCGTCTCCAAGAACGTCAGCGGCACCGTCAGCGCTGACCTCTACGACGTGACCTTCTTCGAAGCCCTCGACGCCATTCTTAACAGCAACGGCTACGGCTACATCGAGGAAGGCGCCTTCATCAAGGTCTACACCCTTGAAGAACTTCGGGCCATCAAGGAAGCGGCACGCCAGCTCGCGTATCGCCGCTTCGAGCTGAGTTATCTCAACTCGACGGACGCGTCGATCTTCGTGCAGCCTCTTCTTTCCGACAAGGGCACCATCGCCATCAGCGCCGATGTCGACGCCGGCCTCAAACCGGATGAATCCAATGGCGGCGCCGACAACTGGGCCAATGCGGCCACGCTCGTCGTGCACGATTACGAAGAGAACATCGAAGAGATCGCGCGGCTCATCGGCGAACTGGACATCCGCCCCCAGCAGGTGCTCGTCGAGGCGACGGTCCTGCAGAGTTCGCTCAATGAGGACAACGCCTTCGGCGTGGACTGGAGCATTCTCGCCGACGTCAACTTCAGCGACTTCACCAATCCGCTCTCCATCGTTGATGACCTCATTACGGGTGCCGGCGACGGCGGATTCCAGCCGGGCGACAACAAGGCGACCACGATTCGCTCGAATGTCGGCCAGACGCAGCGCGCCGGCGGCCTGAAGATCGGCGTCATCTCTGATGACATTTCCGTCTTCCTCCGCGTGCTTGATGAAGTCGTGGACACCACTGTCATCTCGCGCCCGCGCGTCCTGGCCGTCAACCGCAACCGCGGTCAGATCCTCATTGGCCGCAAGATCGGCTACCTCTCCACGACCTCGACCGAAACGAGCACGACGCAGACCGTGCAGTTCCTCGATACTGGTACGCAACTGATCTTCCGGCCCTTCGTCGGCAAAGATGGCTTCATCCGCATGGAACTCAAGCCCAGCGTGTCCGAAGGCATCGTCCGCGACGTGACCGGCAGCGACGGCAGCACGTTCACCATTCCCGACCAGATCACCCAGGAACTCCAGACCAACGTGGTCGTGCGCGACGGCTACACGATCGTGCTCGGCGGCCTGTTCCGCGAAGAGACCACGCTCACGCGCCGCCAGGTTCCCGTGCTGGGCGACATTCCCATCATCGGCGCCGCGTTCAAGGGCAAGGAAGACGCGACTCGCCGCAGCGAAATCACCTTCCTCATCACGCCCTCGATCATGCGCGATGAAGTGCTCATCGCCGAAGGCAGCCGCGCGAACGAACTCGTCAACGACGCGCGCTTTGCCGCCCGCAACGGCGTGCTCTGGTGGAGCAACGACCGCCTGACCTCAAATCACAACCTCGCAGCTGAAGAAGCCATCGCCGCCGGCGACTTCGAACTGGCGCTGTGGCACATCGACTGCTCCCTGCACCTGCACCCGGATCAGCCGCTCGTGATCGAAATGCGCGAACGCCTGCTGGGCAAGTCGGAGAAGTGGTTCAACGGCTCGATGATGCGCCACCTCACCGACGAGCGCATCAAGGCGAGCATGGACCTCAAGAACACGACCGAGAAAACGGCCAGCGTACCCACGGAGTTCTCCAGCGACCCGCTGCTCGGCCCGGGCAGCGCCGATGCCAATCCGCTCGACATCGAGTCGCTTCTGTTCGACGATCAGCCCGAACCGACGCCCGTGTCCGATGTGGCCCCGGCCGGCGAGCCGCAGGCCGAGCCTGCGACCGGCAGCCAGCCGACGGAGGAACCCGGCAAGCAGTCGGGCGCTCCCGAGACCAGCGGCGCCACCAAGACCGCCTCGGCAAGCAAGAGCGGCAAGGCATCGAAGAACGCCAAGGCCGGCAACGCCGGGGACCGCGACATCTCGTGGGGCGCCACGAACGATCCGGCGCAGCTCGAATCCGACACCTGGTGGGAGGACTTCACCGCGGCGATCTCACCCGAAGGCTTTGAAGTCTGGCAGCTCACGCAGCCGGAGTCGAACGGCGATCAGGGCGTGGCGATCAACCCCGACGGCGATCCGTGCCTGCTTGAAGCGGCGCAGGGCGGCAGCGCCGTGCAGGTCGCGCAGTTCAACGCGCAGGTCGGGCAGTCGCTGGCGATCCTCCAGTCGCTCAGCCCGATGGGCACGATGCACTTCGGCCCCGTCTTTGCCAATTACCAGGCCTGGCTGGCGGATCAGCAGACGCTCACCGGCTATGCCGAAGTCCCGACCGAAGGCGCCAATGACCCGATCCGGTAATCGGCCCGCCCCCCGCACACCCAAGAGAGGTTGTCCCATGACCATTTCCACGATGTTCAAAGTCCTCACGCTCGGATGTGCGGCGGCGGCGCTCAGCCTCAGCGGCTGCGCCACCCACACCGCAGGCGAGCAGGCTCGCATCGACGCCAACACGCGCCTGAACACCAACAAGGCCGAACTCGGCGCCCAGCAGGCGCGGCAGGACTTCGAGGTCGGCAACCTCAAGAACGCGCTGTTCAACATCAACGGCGCCATCGAACTCTCGCCGGACAACCCGTCCTACCACATCATGCAGGGCCGCATCCTCATCGAGATGAATCATCTCGATCCGGCGATGCAGGCGTTGCGGCAGGCGACGACGCTCGATCCCAACGGCGGCGATGCCCACTACTACGCCGGGCTCATCTATCAGCGCTGGTCGGATCTCGCCAACGCGGTGGAAGAGTACCAGGCCGCCCTGCGCACCAATCCGACGAATGCCGATTACATGCTCGCGTCGCTCGAGACGCTGATTTCCATGCGCCGGCTGGACGAAGCGGAGGCCCTCATCGAGTCGTCTCGCCCGCACTTCGAAAACAACGCCGCGGTTCGGCGCTCGCAGGGCCACCTGGCGATGCTGCGCGACCAGCCGGTGCTGGCCGCCGAGCACTTCCAGAAGGCGCTCCTCCTGAATCCCGATGACAAGAGCATCATTGAAGTGCTCATCCTCGCCTACATGAAGGCGGGCAACTTCGCCAAGGCCGAGTACTACCTGGATCAACTCTTCCGCGAATCCGAATTCGCACAGAGGCCCGACCTGCGGCATCTCAAGGCCCTGTGCCTCGCCGCCAATGACCGGCTCGTCGAAGCCCGTTCCGTCTACCTGAAACTCGTCGATGACGATCCGAGCGATCCGCAGATCTGGTTCGAACTCGGCAGCGTCGCGTTCAAACTCGGCGACATGCGCCGCGTGCAGAACGTCGTGAGCCGCACGATGGCCGTGTGGCCGAACCGGTTCGAAAGTTACATGCTCCGCGGGATGGTCCTCGAGCACGAGAATCGACTCGACGAGGCGATCACGAATTACCAGAAGGCGTGCAGTCTGCGGCCGCAGCACGAAGAGCCGTATCTCCTTCTGGGCCTGGCGCTCCAGGCCAAGGGTCTCGACGCCGAGGCAGGCAAGGCCTTTCAGATGGCGCGCATGGTCGCCCCCAAGAGCGAGCGGGCTCAGAGCCTCGTGACACTCGCGGGCGTTGAAACTGACGCGAACCTCGATGAGTCGCCAAATCGCTGAATGGTCCGCGGGCAAGGGAGTGAGCGAGAATGAGACTGGCGTGGATGATCTCCCTGTGCGTCGGCGCGGCGGCGCTGCTCGCCACGTTGCTCAGCGTCCTGGCGGTAACGGCGCTGGGCCCGGGGCTGGCGTCGCTGCATCTGTCCACCGTGCTCATCCAGGCCGCAGTTGCCGGCGCTCTCGGGGCTGCCGGCGGTTGGGCGGGCGGCTGGCTGCTCAGCGGGCAGCTGGTGCGCCTTGGCGCGATCCTCTCCACCGCCGATGCCACCGAAGCCCCGACGACCCGGCTCGTGGCGCCGCTTGACGGCCTTGCCCGGCGGCACCTCGAAGTGATCGAAGAACTCGCCGCCGAGTCCCGCAACGCCAAATCGCAGGTTCGCCAGATCGAGATCCGCAAGCACCTGGCCCAGACCGAGGTTGAACACCTTTCCGGCGTGCTGCACTCGCTCCGCGACGCCGTACTGGTGACCAACGAGTTCAACGAACTCGTCATGGCCAACGAGGCGGCGGCATCGCTGTTCAAGTTCGACCGCGAAAGCGCACTCAACAAGCCGATCGCGCAGGTGCTGCCCGAAAAGGCCATCGTCGCGCTTATCGGCGAGGCGGCCGAGGCGGGCAACACCTCATCGCGCAAGCACACCGAGTGCATCCTGCCCCGCGATCCCGAGCCGCTCAATCTTGAAGTCTCGCTCTCTTCCCTGGCCGCAGACGCCGCAAACGAGGCGGCAAGCGTGGTGACGATCCTGCACGACATCACGCAGGAGCGCCAGGTCAGCCGCATGAAGAACGAGTTTGTGAGCAAGGCGAGCCACGAACTGCGCACGCCGCTCAGCTCGATCAAGGCCTACGTCGAGATGCTGCTCGACGGCGAAGCGAAGAGCGAGAAGGACCGCCGCGAGTTCTACGAGATCATCCAGCACGAAGCCGAGCGCCTCGGCCGCATGATCGACAACATGCTCAACATCAGCCGCATCGAGGCGGGCATGATCACGGCGACGTGGGAGACAGTGGACATCATTCCCATCGCCCAGGAGGCGGTGGAACTGCTCAAGCCTCAGGCCGCCGAGAAGGACATCAGCATCCACTTCCAGCGGCCGCACCAGGCTTGCCATGCCGAGATCGACCGCGACATGATCAAGCAGGTCATCACGAACCTGATCTCCAACGCGATCAAGTACACGCCCGAGGGCGGGCGCGTGACTGTCGCGCCGGATCTGACGGACTGCGATCGGTCGGTCATCGTCTCGGTGAATGACACGGGTCTGGGCATCCCGCCCGAGTCGCTGCCGAAACTGTTCAGCAAGTTCTATCGCGTGAACAAGCACGAGCGCGTGGCCAAGGGCACCGGCCTGGGTCTCAATCTCGTGAAGCAGATCGTCGAGGCCGTGCATCACGGCGAAGTTGGCGTCGAAAGTGAAGTCGGCAAGGGAAGCCGCTTCTGGTTCATTGTCCCATGCAAGCAGGGAGCGTAAGCGATGGGTCAGCACAGCGGCAAGCGGCAGGGCAAGACGCGGATTCTCGTCGTCGATGATGAGACCTACATCCAGCACGTGGTGCACCTGAAACTCTCCAACGCCGGCTACGAAGTGCTTACCGCTTCGGATGGCGAAGAGGGTCTGCAGATGGCCACCGAAGAACAGCCCGACCTCATCATCACCGACTACCAGATGCCGTTTCTCACCGGCCTGGAGATGTGCCAGCGCCTCCAGCAGAATCCCGCGACCGCTTCGATTCCCGTCATCATGCTGACCGCGCGCGGCTTCGCGCTCGACGACGCCGACTTGCGGTCGGTCAACATCCTCAAGTGTCTCGGCAAACCCTTCAGCCCAAGAGAACTCGTCGCCTGCGTCGGAGCCGCAGTCGGCGACAAAACCGTTGCATGACCCATGCCGCCTCGCCGAATCCTCTTGATCGACCCGATCTGCGGGAGGTGCTCACGCATCTTGCGCTGCGGTGTCACTCGCTCCCCGCGGCGGTCATGGCGGCGGGGCCGGCGCTTGAAGATCCGCGCGTGCTGGAGAACCAGTTCGCCTGGCTCTTCGATCTGCTCGGCGGCGCGCCGGAGGTCGTGAAACTCGTCACCGCCCAGTTCGGATGTGAAATCGAATCCGCTCGCGGACTGGCGCTCGAGGCGCCCTTGCTGCTCATCGTGCTGCCCATCCTCCAGCGCCGCCGGCGCGTGGGCCAGGTCGTCTGCCTGACGCCGGAGCGCGAACTGGCCAATCATCCGATGCTCGCGTCGCTGGCGGTGAATCGAACGCCCGGCGGCAGCGATCCGCGCGCCCAACTCCTCGTGCAGCCGCTGCCGGACCGCAGCGCCGTGCCGACGCTCATTCAGGCCATCGACTGGTGGCTGCACGACCTGTGCGAACTTCGCGAAGCCGCAGGACACATCGAATCGTTCGGCCGCCAGTTGACAGACGCCTACGAGGAACTTGCGCTGCTCCAGAAGGTCAGCCGGAACATGAACGTGGTGCGCCAGCCGCGCCAGTTCCTCGATTCCGTGTGCAAAGACCTGCTCGAGGTCATGCCCTACCGCTGGACCGCGCTGAAACTGAGCGAGAAAAAGCAGGGGTGCGACGACTTTGCCGACCTGCTCTTCCGGGCCGGCGATCTCACCTGCGACCGCCAGCAACTGCTCCGCGTGATCAACGGCATCATCTCCACGCGCTGCGACGGCAAACCGATCGTCCGCGAGGAAGGCCTCACCTGCGACTGTCCCGAACTCGAGTCACTCGAACGGTCCATCATCGTCCAGCCGCTCGCTGACGATGACGTTGTCTACGGCGCCCTGGTCGCGGGCGGCAAGATCGGCGAAGAGGCGCAGGTCAATTCGTTTGATCTGAAGATCCTCGGCGCCACGGCCGAGCACGTGCGCATCTTCCTCGACAACGTCGGCCTCTACGACGGCCTGCAGAAAATGTTCCTCGGCACGCTCGAAGCGATCACCGCGTCCATCGACGCCAAGGATCGCTACACCTGCGGCCACTCGCGTCGCGTGGCGTATCTGAGTCGCGAACTGGCCATCCAGGCGGGACTCGATCACGCCGTGGTCGAGCGCGTTCACATCGCCGGGCTCGTGCACGACGTGGGCAAGATCGGCGTCCCCGAAGCGGTGCTCTCCAAGCCCGGCCGCCTGACCGACGACGAATTCGACATGATCAAGAAGCACCCGGAAATCGGCGTGCGCATCCTCCGCGACATTCCCAACTTTGACGACATCATCCCGGGGGTCATGTCGCACCACGAACGCTTCGACGGGCGCGGCTACCCGCACCAACTCAAGGGGAGCGAAATCCCGCTCTTCGGCCGCATCGTCGGCATCGCGGACGCATTCGACGCCATGAGTTCGACGCGCACCTACCGCCGCGCTCTCTCGTCGGACGATGTGCTGGCGGAGATGCGGCGCTGCGCCGGCAGCCAGTTCGACCCGGACCTGATTCCACATTTCCTCAGAATCAATTTCGCTGTCTACGAGCAGATGCGCGACCATGATCGCGCTCTCGAGCAGCAGAGCGGAGTGGCGGCATGAAACTCAAGTACGAAGACCACGACAAGATCTCGATCGTCTCCATCGAAGGCGAGATGACGCACGACCATATCGATTCGTTCCGGCGAACCGTCACGGAGCGCATCAACAAGGGGACGCGCGACTTCGTCCTGCAGGTGCAGAAAATGACCTTCATCGACAGCGCCGGGCTCGAATCGCTGCTCTGGCTGCAGGAAGCCGCCGCTGAGCACCTGGGCCAGATCCGCGTCGTCGCGCCCGAAGAGAATATCCGCAAGATCCTCGAGATCACGCGGCTCCAGCATCAGTTTGACATGCATGAAGAAGTGACCGACGCAATTCGCAGTCTGCGCTGATACGGCGCCGCCGCGCCGCGTCGCGCGGCCACGCAGGGAGTACGTCATGATTCAAGCAACCGCGGCCACCGATCGCTGCTCGCTCCGCGACGGCACCAAGATGCAACTCGGCGAGATGCTCCTCGATCGGGGACTGCTCACCGAGGCGCAACTCAAAGAGGCCCTCGCCGGCCAGGGCGAAGGCGGACACCGCAAACTGCTCGGCGAAGTGCTCGTCGAGATGGGATACGTGACGGAAGACCAGGTCCTCTCCGTCCTTGCCGAGGCTTACGGCGTCCCGTACGCCAAGGTGTCGCCCAAACTGGCCGACCCAAAAGTCATCGAGTCGCTGCCGCGTGAATTCCTCGAGACGCACGGCGTGCTGCCACTCTTTCACGTGCGCGGGCGCCTCACCGTCGCCGTCGCCGAACCCGCCAATCTCTACCTCGTCGAGGAAATCACCCGGCTGAGCAACTGCGACGTGCAGATCGTCGCCAGCGCCGCCACCGACATTCAGAACACCCTCCGGCAATACCTGCCCGACGCCAACGTCTTCGTCATTGACGACATCTACCAGGAGTTGAACGACGACGACTTCGCCGTCGTCGAGCGCCAGATCACCGAACTGTCGAAACTCGAAGAGGTCGCCGGACACTCGCCGGTCGTCAAACTCGTCAACTTTCTCATCTACTCGGCGGTGCAGGAAGGCGCTTCGGACATCCACATCGAGCCGGAGAACGGGCGCCTGCGCGTCCGCTACCGCGTGGACGGGCGGCTGTACCAGAAGATCAGCCCGCCGCCGGCGATGCAACTGGCCATCGTCAGCCGCATCAAGATCATGTCGGGCATGGACATTTCGGAGCGCCGCCTGCCTCAGGACGGCGACATTCACGTCATGCTCGACGGCCGGCCCGTGGACCTGCGCGTCTCGACCATGCCCGGCAAGAACGGCGAGAAGGTCGTCGTCCGCATCATCGACTCGAGTAACGCCATCGTCAACGTCGAGAAGCTCGGCTTCACGCCAGACATGCTCAAAACCTGGCGCGGCATCGTGAGCCAGCCCAACGGCGTCGTGCTGGTCACCGGCCCCACAGGCAGCGGAAAGTCAACGACGCTCTACTCCGCCCTCGTCGAACTCAACTCCGAAGAAATCAACATCAGCACGGTCGAAGACCCCGTCGAGGCGGGCATCGTCGGCATCAACCAGTTCCAGGTAAACGAAAAAGCCGGCTTCACCTTCGCATCCGCGCTGCGTTCGATGCTGCGGCAGGACCCGGATGTCATCATGGTCGGCGAGATCCGCGACACGGAAACGGCGCGCATCGTCACCCAGGCCGCGCTGACCGGCCACCTCGTGCTCAGCACGCTGCACACCAACGACGCCCCCAGCGCCGTGACGCGGCTGATCAACCTCGGCGTCGAACCGTACCTCGTGGCCGCCATCGTACGAGGCGTGCTCGCGCAGCGGCTGGTCCGCAAGATCTGCGTGCACTGCAAAGAGCCGCTCGAAGTGGACGCCATCTCGCGCAAGGCCGTCGAACAGTCGATCGGCAAATTCGAGACGCTGTACCACGGCGTCGGCTGCGCCAAGTGCCGCAACACCGGCTACTCGGGCCGCGTGGGCATCTTCGAACTCTTCATTCCCAGCGAGCACGTGCTCGAAGCCATCAGCAAGGGAGCAAACCTGCACGAACTGCGGACCGTGCTCGGCAAGATCAAGTACGTCAACCTGCGCCAGGACGGCCTGCGCAAGGCGGTTGAAGGCCTGACAACGGTCGAGGAAGTCTTCTATTCAACGGCGCTGTGAGCCGGTCGGCCAGAATGGAGAATTGAGCCATGGGCGTCTTCACCTATCGCGCGCGGGATCTTCGGGGCGAGTTGATCGACGGAACGATCAATTCCGAATCGATCATGGAAGCCAGCCGCATCCTGCGCGCCGAAGGCAAGTACGTGCTCGACATCACGCCCGGCGTCATCAAGTCGATGGAGAGCCGCGTCGAGCAGATCCGGACCGCGGAAGCGGCGCGCCGCGTCTCCCGCCCCGACGTGATCGAATTCTGCCACCAGATCTGCGTCATGCTTGAGGCGGGCGTGCCGCTTGGCGATGCGCTCGAAGCGTTCAATGAGGTCGGCCAGACGACTCCGTTCCGCCGAATCTCCCGCGCCATCCAGGACGAAGTTCATTCGGGTGCGACGCTCTCCTCGGCCATGTCCCGCTGGCCGCGCGTCTTTCCGCCCATCACGGTCACGCTCGTCAAGGCGTCAGAAGCCTCGGGCACGATGGCGCTCATGCTCGGCCGCGTTGCCAAGTACATGACCAAGGAAGTCAAGACCGCCAAGCAGATCCGCGGCGCGCTCGCCTACCCCTGCGTCATGATCCTGCTCTCTCTGGGAATCACCGCGTTTCTCGTCACGGTCGTGCTCCCGCGCTTTGCGACGATCTACGCCAAGCGCGCCGCGATGCTGCCGCTGCCAACGAAGATGATGCTGGCCATGAGCAACTACCTCCAGCACAACTGGATCCCGATTGTGCTCGGCGTGGGCGCCGTCGGCTTCGCCACCGTCATCTTCATGCGCACCCGGCAGGGAAGGCGGATGCTCGACTGGACCAAACTGCACGTGCCCGTCATCGGGAGCATGTACCGCCAGTTGTTCCTCACGCGCAGCGCCCGCACCATGGCCACGCTGCTCGTTTCAGGCGTCGATCTGCTCGAAGCCGTCTCCATCACGCGCGGCATCACCAACAACTGCTACTACCAGTTGCTCTGGAAGCAGGTCGAGTTCGATCTCGAGCAGGGTCGATCGCTGAGCAACGCGTTTTCGCAGAGCAAACTCATCCATCCCAGTGTCGTGCGAATGATCTCCGCCGGCGAACACACCGGCCGCCTCGGACCGGTCATGGAGCAGATCGGCGCCACGGCCGAGGATGAACTCGATGACGCCATCACGCGCGTCACGCAATTCATCGAACCGACGATGATCGCCATCATGGGCGCCGTGGTCGGTTTCGTGGCCATCGCCATGCTTCTACCCATCATGACGATCTCCAAGGTCATCAAGTAACGCCGCCAACGGATGAATGAAAAAGGACCGGCGAGCGCGCTCGCCGGTCCTTTCAACTCTGATGCGGATCGGTCAGTTGCTGCCGCCGCTGTTGGAGTTGCCCTCTTCCGCCGGCCGGCGGCGACGGGGCCCCTCTTCGGTCTGCTCCTCCTCTTCGGTGCCGCGCACCTCGCGGGGCAGCAGGGTCTCGGCGTTGGCGACGTTGAACGCCGTGATCGCAGCGCACGTTGACGACTGCACGAGGTACTCGGGAATCGCCTGGTCCAGCTTGTCGTTCTGCGTGTGCCACGCGTAGCGGTAGTTCGCCCGGCCGACCTCGTCCCAGAAGAATCCCGGCACGCCCTTGGCGTTGAACGAGGCGTGATCGCTCGCTCCGCCGCGCGGCATGCGCGGGTTGATGTGCACTTCGACGGGCATGTCGGGGAAGGCGTCGTTTACCGGCGCGGTCGCTTCGATGAGCATCGGCGCCATCGGCTCGACCACCTGCAGGCCGCCCTCGTAGTTCGTGCCGCCGTCATCCACGAACACCGCCGAGATCTTCGACAGTTCCTCCTCGCTGAGCGTATCGACGTACGCCCGCGAGCCAAGCAGACCCTGCTCTTCGCCGGTCCACAGGATGAAGCGGATGGTCCGCTTGGGCCGCACGCCGCTGGCGGCAAGAATCCGCGCCGCCTCGAGCGTGACGCACGTGCCCGTCCCATTATCCACCGTGCCCTGCGAGCCGGGGCCATCCCAACTGTCCGTGTGCGCGGAGATGATCACGACCTCGTCAGGCTTCTCCGTGCCGGGGATTTCGGCGATCACGTTGTAGCAGGGGACCGGGCCAGGTATGAACGTTGCCTGGCAGTCGAACTCCACGACCACTTCCTCGCCGTCGGCGATGCGGCTGTTCATCGCGTCGTAGTCGGAGCGGCGGACGCTGATGTTGGTCCACGTCGGCAGGTTTTCAAGGTCCACATCCCGGAATCGCCCGCTCGTGTGCACGATCTCGCCGCCTCGCGCTGCGGAAATCACCCCGGCGATCCCGGCTTCCTTGCACTTGGCGAGCCAGTCCGTAGGCGTGGCGCCTGAGGTCTCGACGACGCCGCGCCGCGAGCCGCGCGCCTTCGCCGGCTGCAGGATCCACGCGCCCTTGAGATTCTCAGCGATCGCGTCAAACTCCTCCTGATTGCTCGGCTCGCGGTAGACGGTGCCGCGCACCGGACCATTGGTTCCCGGGCTCCACGCCGGCCATGAGAATTCGAACTCGCGATCCCCGCCCTGGGCTCCGATCATGCGGCCATACGAGGGCCCGCGATCGAAGCCGACCGGAATCGTTCCCCACTCCCGAACCTCGACGTTCTGCAGCCCCCACGAGCGGAAGAGTTCCGCCTGCCACTCGTTGGCCACTTTCGCGCGGGTCGAGCCGGTGAGGCGCGGGCCGATCTCCTGGGTCAGGTAAGTCAGGTGCTCCATCACCTGGTTGTTGTTCTTGCCCTCATCGATGATCCGCATTACTTCCGCGGACCACCCGTGCTCGGCGATCGACACATCCGGCCCCAGATGGGCGTTGGACTCTTCGCTGGCGGCGCAGCCGGGCAGCATGGCAGCCAGGCAAAGTCCGAGGGCGGCACTGAATCGACGGACACGGACAAAACCAACATGTTCGAGCATTGGGCACCCCTTGTCTGATGAATGTCCCGACGCCCCTCGTACGGCTCAACCGCCGTCCAGTTGCGTCACAGCCAGTGGGGGTATCCTACCCGGCCAGCCCGACTCAGATGATCCGCCCGAGCAGGAAATCATCGCTGTTGTCGTTGTCGAGGAACCACGTCTCGCCCTTGTTGGTCACCCGCCCGGTGCCGGTGTCGAAGGTGATGCGATCGACGCTGCGGGCGGCCAGGCCGAACGCGGTGCCGCCGTTGTCCCCGTCGATGTCGCCCAGCGTCACCTTGCCGAACGTGACGGCACAGAAGAACGAATTGACCACATCAAACAGTTCATCGCGCAGTCCCCGGATCTTGAGCGTCTTGACGCGGGCGTCTTCGTTGACGATGAGACTCGGATCGACCACCAGCCCGCTGTTCACGGCCAGATCAAAGCCGACGTAGAAGTTGCTGTCGATCGCCGCGCCCAGTTGGATGAGATTGATCGAATCCTGCGACTGCACCAGCAGGTTTCGCGCGGCGCCGAGCACCTTGACCGACTTGGACGCCTGATGGAAGTGCGAGCCATCCTCGCGGAGCAGGATCGAGCCGGTCGCGTCGCCGCGCAGCACCGCCGAAGTGAAGGCCCTGGCATCAATGTCGCCGTCAAAGTTCTCGCGCACCTTCACGCGCGAGATGCGGCCGGGCGCTTCGATGCTCACGCCGATGACCGCGCCGCGCACGTCGATGGTCTTCCATGACTCGTGCTTGTCCGTCTCGGTCCAGACCGTCCAGACGCCGCCGATCGCGTCGCCGATGACCTTGATCACGGCTCGATCGCCGTCTTCGATATCGAGGCGCTGCACCGCCATGTCGCCGCGCGCATCGAAGCGGACGAGTTCACCGAATGAGTACGTTCCGCCGGTGATGTCATCGGCCATGAACTTGCGGGCCTGGCGCCCAACGATGAAGCGAGAGTCGCCGCCGATCATGTCAAAGCGGATGTCGCCCGCGACGCCCTCATCCTGACGGATGTTGAAGTTCGTGCCGCCCATGATGCTCTCGAACCGACCGGTGCGGAGACTGTCGAGATCGACTCCGGCGCCGTCGATGTCGGTGCGCAGCACCTTGAGCGTGCGAAGTCCCGAACCCATGATCCCGCTGATCGTGGCCAGCCCGTCGCCGTCGCCGCGGCGCTTGACGTTGATCGTCAGCGTATCGCGCGAAGCGTCCGATTCACCCAGGGTGATGACCAGTCCGCCGTCCGTCTCTTCGACGGCAAACAACCCCGTGCGCGAGTTGAAGCTGATCGTGATCAGATCGCCGTCCGCGCTTTCGAACTCATACGACGAGTAGTACACCGTCGTGTCGGCCACTTCGGTGCGGATGACCGTCGCCGTGCCGCGGAAGACCGGCGTCGTGCCGATCTCTTCAAAGAGGCTGATGAGCACGATCGGCGCATCGCTGTTCACCTGCGTGAACTGCCCGAGGTTGCGCGGGCCGTAGGTCTCGAAGGTGATCGCGCCTCCGTCGCGGCTCGCGGCGGTGATGACGATCTGCGGGTCGCCGCCGGCGTAGTCCGTCACGAGAACCTGGTTCGATTCCCATTCGTCCACGAACGTCCTGGTCGTTCGCGTGTGCTGGTCGCCGATGACGATGAACTGGGCGTCGAACAACTTGCCGCGCGTCGGCTGGGCGATCGTCCAGTGCGCCTCGTTCATTTTCGCGATGTCGGTGCGGGCCCGGAAGATGCCCGGATCGCCGGTTGTCGAGCCGAGAAGGTCCAGCAGCACCTCATGGGCGTTCTGGCGCATCACCTCGGCGCCCTCGACGCGGTCGCCCCACTGGATGCTCAGCAGGTTGACATCATCATCGAGAAAGGCGTCGCCCCGGCTGTCGATGTCCTCGTTCATGATCGAGCCGGCCGCGTTGGTGTCATCCGGATCTTCCGCCCGCAGCCCGAGGTTGCGCCCGATGTAGTGGGCAATGCTGTTGCGCAGATCGTCGTAGTCGTACTCGCCGAAGCGGGCGATCTCGTCGGAGAACACCACCGCCGTGTCGCCCCGGTTGCCGTTGTCGAGATCGAGCGTGTCCGCCAGGCCGAACGACCGCTGCGAACCGTTCGCGTTGCGGAAGTTGACGTAGTTGAAGAGTTTGCCGAACGTCGTCGAAGTGTTCAGCGGCCGCAGCAGCCATTCTGTGCTCGCGTTGTTGTCGATCGTCACCGTGTCGCTGTTGCGGCCGCCGATGACGACGCGCATGAACTCGCCGCCGATCGGCTCATCGGTCACGAAGGTGATGTTGAAGTCGGCAAAAAGCGTCTCCATGTCGCCGCGGATGATGTCCGCAAAGTTGCTGCCCAGGCCGAAGTCGTTGGCGTCAAACTCGGGCACGTCATAGTGCGTGCCGCTCAGGAAGAAGTCGTCGATGTCGTGCCCGTCGAAGTCGAGGTACACCACCTGCGGCTCTTCGAAGCGCACGTTGTCGATCAGCGCCCACGCGTCCTTCATCGGGTCGCTCGAATCGGCGATCGTGATCTCGATGTCCAGCGTCATCACCCCGCCGGGAATGGTGTACGACGCCGTGAGCAGGTCGGTGTACTCCGTGCCGACTTCAAAGCCAAAGCCCGGCACATCGGCGTCGAGTTCGGGGTCGCGCTCGTTGACGACGTACGCCCCGCCGGCCTCGATGCGGCCGCGCCCGTCGGACTGCGCGATGTTCACGCCGTTGACGGTGATATCGAGAAAATCGCCGCCGTCCGTGTCCATGTCCGATGCGTAGAGAAAATCGATGAGCAGCCGCTGCGACACGAGCGAGAAGGGCACGTCGATCGTGAAGCGGATCGTGGCGTAATCGTCGGCCGAGCCTTCATCGCCCAGGTCGCGGTAGCGCGTCGTCATGTCGCGCGTGCCCGAGTCGGTCGTTCGCACTCCGTCGAACGCATGCGCCGTGCTGATGCACACGAACTGCCCGTTCGGGCCCGACGGCATGCCCAGCAACCCCTCCACCGTGTAATTCTCAAACACACCGATTGCGTCGTCGTGGCCTTCGTAGGTGACGACCACGCCCTCGGGCAGATCGAGCGCCGCGGCAATATCCGCCGGCGTGGCGCTGAGCAACTTGCGCCGTTCGAGCGGCTGAAACGCGGGGCGCGACTGGGACGGGTTCTGAATTGTCCCACGGCGACGGATCGTGCGATCGCGAAACGCTGGCATGATGCTTCTCCCGTAACTCGGTGCTCGAGCCCGCTGCACATCAGATGCGCCGGCTCGCAGTTCATTCGCCCGACGGTGGTGGGAAAGGCGGAAAACCCCGCCGCTACCTCGCTGTGTCGCATCGCGCGACGTTCGTCGGTCGATCCCGTCGGCAGGCGCGGCCCGCCGATCCTCACGCGCAGCCCGATCGTGCGGCGCTGCGTCTACACTTGCGGCGTGCTTCCGATGATCGTTCATCTCAGCGCTGCCGCCGCAGTACTTGCCATGTTATGCGCCCTGCTGCTGGGCGTCATCCCGGCCTTAAGGAACGAATCGCCGCACTCGCGCGCCCTGCACGCATGGCTCGACATCTGGATCCCCCTGATCCTCGCCCTGCCCGTCGTCGCCCTGCCATTTCTGGCCGGCTCATCGCACCTGAGCCAGCCCGCGACGCTCAGCCTCATGGTCACGCTGCCGGTCTCGGCCGCTGGTCTCATCGTCGGCCTCGCCTTGGTCGATCCGCGCAACCGGCCCGTTTCCTTCGTTCCCTGGCATCATCTGGCGGCCCTGCTGGCCGTGGCCGCCGCATTGACCCTCGCTTCCATCACCGGCCGCCTGAGCGACTGGTCCGGCCACGTGCTGCTTACGGCCGCGATCCTCTGGCTCTGGACGGTCAGCAGCGAGCCCAGCCCCGCCGCACGGGCCGCAAATGCCGACGGCGATCCCGTCTTCCTGGTGGACTGGACCGGCCCACTCGCCCGGCCGGTCGGGGCGCCGGCCAGCGCGGCTCTGGCGGTCGGCCCGCTGGTTCTGCTGGCCGCGGCCGCGGCTCCCTATCTCAGTTCACTCGACTCCCGGGCGCCCCTCAATGCTGAGCTTCGTTTCCTCTGGCTACCCGCCTCTGCGGGCGCCGTGACGCAGATGGCCGTGCTCGCCGCCCTCTGGTGGCGCGTCAGCCCTGCCGCCGCGATCCGCTGCGGCGTGTCAACCGTCATTCTCATCGTCCTGCTGGCGACCGGGGTGCTCTGCGTGCGGCTCATCCCGTGGCTCACGATCATCGCCGGCTTTCGCCAGGGCGTCGAGGCCTCCTACGAAGTGCGAGATCTGACTCGGCTCGACGCTTTGAGCGTCCCTGCCGCACTCGTGCTCGGCCTGTCGCTGGTCGGGCTGTCGAGGTGGTGCTCGCGCCGCTCGCTGGCTGCAATGGGCCTGGCTCTGGCCGCAGCGGCGTTCCTGTCGCTGTCGCTGAGCATCGCCGGCGTCCGTGCCGCGTGGCCCGCTGCCGACGCGGCCGCCGCCCCGGCCGGAGAGGAGGAAGAACAGGAAGAACCAGGCGCCGGCGGCGGCGCCCCGCAATCAGACGCAGGCACTTTTCTACAAGACCGCGGCATCTGACCGAACAAGAATCACGCTTGGTGCTCTCTCCCAGCCGCTGTGCATGAGGCGCAGCGCTCATCGCCGCCCACGGAAGGGGTTGCTCTTGAACGCCGTCATGACCTACCGCCGCCGCGTCCTGCCTTCGGTCCGCGAGTCCATCACGCATAAGTTCTGCATCAACGGCCAGGAAGGCTACCTGACCATCGGCCTGCACGCCGACGGCTCGCCGGGCGAACTGTTCATCAAGATCAGCAAGGAAGGCTCGACGCTGTCGGGCCTCATGCAGGCCTATTGCCTGGCCTTCAGCCTCGCGCTGCAATACGGCCTGCCGCTGCAGGATGCCATTGTGCGCTTCAAAGGCATGCGCTTCGACCCCATGGGCCCGACGACGAATCCGGACATCCCCGAAGCCAAGAGCATCATCGACTACACCGCCCGCTATCTCGAACAGCACTTTGTGGACAAGGCCGGCCGGGAGTAGCGGCGGGGCATCGGTCATCTCGTCTGCAAAAACGCAAACCGGCCGGGCGCGAGGCCCGGCCGGTGTGTTCACTTGTGCGGGGCGAAGTGCGACCCGCAGGCGAAGTCCTCCGCAGATTACCTGCCGCGACCGCCGCCGCCGCCGCGGCCGCCGGAGTACCCGCCACTGCGGGCCTCGCGCGGCCTGGCTTCGTTGACCGTCAGGTCGCGGCCGTTCATGTTCTTGCCGTTCATCTCGGCGATGGCCTTGTTGCCCTGCGAGGCGTCGGGGATCTCGACAAAGCCGAAGCCGCGTGCGCGGCCGGTGTCGCGATCGGTGACGATGGTCGCCGTCGCGGCGCCGTAAGGCTCGAACATTTCGCGCAGATCGTTCTCGGTGACTTCGAACGAAAGATTTCCTACGTACAGTTTCATCTGAAGATGCTTCCACGTGCCCAGAGATTGAGACCTTCGCTCGAACCTGGGCGGGTGGGAAGCGTCGGGAGACCGGCCGGTCCGCGAAACTGGCTCGGGCCGTTGCCCGAAGAGCGGATGACCGGTTGAATAAGCATAGGCGCCCCGGGCGATGAGAGGCCGGGCGGTCGCTGGGGCCGGGATGGGGGTTTGGTTTCCGAGGCATCGGGAGCAGGCGCTGGGAATCAGGCATCAGGCACTTGGCATTAGGCACTTGGCACTAGGGGAAGGCGTCCAAGCGTCGAGGCAGTGAGCGGGGTGAGTGGGTGATGGGGTGATGGGGTGATCGGGAAGGCATCGAGGGATCGAGGCAGCGAGGGGATGAACAACGCCCGGGCATGGCCATGCCTGGGGCGCCGTCGCGGCGGGTTGCGGCGTTGCAGCGCGTCATCACCTCATACCGATTCGCGTGCGGTGGCGTGCGCGGCGGGGCTTGATTTCGTGCCGTGAGTGCGGGGGCGAGGCGCGGCGCAGTGGGGGGCCATGTAAGAATTGTGCCGGGTGGCGCGGGCGGCAGGGGCGATTTTCAGAAATGTGCGAGGCAAATCGCGTGCCAACACGGGCGCGCACCGGGTGGCGCGCACGCCATGCGCACGGGATCGCTTCTGTGCGCTGGTTTCCGAGCAGCGCCGTGCGCGCCACGACGCTCATTCTGCCCAGAGCGCCAAATGGTCGCGGCTTTTGGGCGAGTTTCGTCGATTTTCATTTTTCTGGAGGGGGTGCAGGTGAGTTTTTTTCCGTTTTTTTCCGTTTCTGGCGCTGTCGCGCACAAGTCGCGCCTGACCCGGTGCGCTGGCGCGCGGGGCAAGAAACAGGCACCAGGCATTAGGCACTAGGCACTAGGCACTAGGGAGAGACAGCGAGCAGAGAAGAGAGGCACCGGGCACTTGGGGAAGAGAGGCGCCGGGCACTTGGCATCAGGCACTAGGGAACGTCAGTCTCACGCAGAGCCGCGGAGATCGCGGAGGGGAGTTGGCCGCGAAGAGGCGCAGAAGGCGCAAGAGGAGAGGCAACAGGCAGGGAGGGACCGAGGCATTTATCGCATGGGCACCTTCGCCGGTGGTGGCGGCTACCATTCGTCGTTGGTCAAGCGGACGGCGGCGCTGGCTCTTGGAACACACGTTTCGGCGGCGCGGCCGGCCGCGGAAGGCGGCAACGGCATGAGCAGACCTGAT
>JADZAS010000031.1 GCA_020852515.1 Phycisphaerales bacterium | reverse complement strand
GGCCGCCGCGCCGGATCGTCATCGACAACGGCAAGGATTACGACTCCTACGCCAACAACGGGCTCACCAAGCAGCAGCGCCGACGGCTTGCCTCCAGCGGCGAGGACTGGTCAGAGCACGCCGCGGGACGCGGCCTGTTCGGCATGCTCGGGATCGATGTGCACTTCGCCCTTCCGTACAACCACAACGGCAAGTCGCGCATCGAGCGCTGGCACCGGACGCTGCACGCCGAGTTCGATGCGGAGTTCGATTCATACTGCGGCGCCAAGCCCGGCGATGTCGAACTGCCCAGGGGATTCTTCAAGGACGCCCAGCGCCTCGTGAGCATGGACGAGGTGCGCCGGCGCCTGCCCAAATTCGTCGACTGGTACAACAATCGCAGTGACCACTTCATGGATGATCTCGCCGATGAGCAGGGGCGCAAGCTCAGCCCGACCGAGGCGATGAACTCATGGCGTGACACGCGCACCATCATGCCCCGGCCCGAAGCGCTGGCGCTGCTCATGCACCGCTGGGAGCCGCCGCGCACCGTCGGCAAGCTGGGCATCGGCGTGCGCATCGACGGGCGGACGCTCTACTACGGGCAGGACGCGATCGAACTGCGGCCGCTGCAGGGGCGCAAGAAGGGCGTTCAGGTCACCTACGACCCGGCGGATATGTCGCGCGTGTTTGTGTACGACACGCAGTTCCGCTTCATCTGTACGGCGCAGGCCAACAGCATGCACGGCGGCAACAGCCCGGTGAGCCGGGCCGCGCTCAAGGCGGCGCTCAAGCGTCAGCGCGACCACGAGAAAGCCGTACGCGATTCGCTGCGAGACGGACACATGTCGCTCATGACGGCGGCGGACATTGCGCGCGAGGAACAGGAGAAGATCGACGCCGACCGCCGCGCCGAGCGGGCCAGAGAGGGCATCGGCGTGGAGAACGACAACCAGCAGTTGAGGATCGTTCGAACGCCCGTCGACGATCAGTTGCCCGAGGTGCAGCGCGAGGAGATGCGCAAGGCCGCGGGGGCTGAGTCGATGCAGAAGAGTGAGCTGGACTTCACCGATGTAGTGCTGCCTGGGAACTCAGGCACAGAAGAGGAGCACAGTGACCTCGACTTCAGCGGCATCAGCTTCGAGCAGCCGGTGGAGCGGGAGGGCGAGAGTGTAATGGGTGGACTGGCGTTCTGGGAGGCAATAGACGATGAGCGCTGACCATCCACGCGACAACTTCATCGAGCGCCTCAGTGACGGGGCGCGCATCAAGGGACGGTACGCACGGATGCTGCCAGACAACAGGCCACCCACGGATGATGAGATCGCCCGGGCCGTCAATGCCATCACCGCCTGGATGCAGTCCAAGCGACTGAGCAATAAGGACGTCGCGAGGCAACTGGGCGAGGGCTTCGCCGCGTCGACGATCAGCCAGGTCATCAACAATAAGTACAATGGCGATCGCGCCGGAAAGTTGCGCCGCATCCTCGATCACATGCAGCGGCAGCTTGAGGCCGATGAACTTCCCGGGAAGGCCGGGGTTGTGCAGACCACCGCCGTTCGCCGCATGGTGCGCGCCATCGAATCGGTGCATCGGGCGGGAGCCATCGGTGTCATCGCGGCGCCGGCCGGTTTTGGCAAGAGCACCGTGCTTGAGTACGTCGCGGCCAAGACGCAGGGCTCTGTGCTTATCCGCGTCGTGCAGAGCAACACGACTCCCGTGGGTCTGATCAAAGCCATCTGCCACGCGATCAACGTTCCGTACCGACGCTCGACAGAGGCGTTGCTCTCATCCCTCGACTACCTCCGCGGCACGCGCCGGCTGCTGCTCATCGACGAGGCGCATCGGCTGCGTCCCCAGGCACTGGAGGTCGTGCGCGATTTCCGCGACGCCGGCACGTCCGTCGTCCTTGCCGGTGCGCCTGAACTGATCAACCTCATTAACGACACCGGAGCGGGTTCGCAGTTCTACAGCCGCTGCGCCGCGGTGCTCAACCTCAACGACTTCATCCAGCCAGGCGATGGCACCGGCGCCAATCTGACGCCGATGATCACCGTCGAAGATGTCATGATGATCTGTGCCGGCGACGAGCTGCGTTTCACGGGAGAGGCACGCGAGCTGCTCTTCCGGATTGCCAACGCTCCCGGCCTGGGTTCGCTGCGCACGTGTCAGATGCTGGTTCAGATGATCGCGCAGATTCCGGCGGCGCGCACGAAGGCGATCACCGAGGCCGACCTGTGGGCCGCGCTGCGCGAGATCAAGAGTGCTACGTACGACAAGGTCACTCGTCGCGTGGTTTCGGAGTCGAGAGAGAAGCTCAAGTTCGCCTGATGGCTTTCACACCCGCCCAACTTCGCAAGATCCACGTTGTGCGCCGGCGCATCGCCGGGCTGCGCGATGAGGGCACCTGGCGATTCCTCCTGCGCATGACCGGATGCCGGCGCGATCCGCAGACCGGCGAGCCATCGCTCGCGCACGAGCGCAACGGGCACGATGAGTACGAGACGATCATGCTCCGCCTGGCGTCGCATCCGGATTCGCAGCTCGACGAGGATGAGTGGCTCCGGAAGGTGAATCAGAAGGATGGCCGGCTGAGGCACGCGCTGCTCGACTTCGAGCGGCGCTGCGTCGCCGCGGAGATCTGCTCAAGCGAGGCTCTGCCGTCGCTGTGCGAGCGGATGACGGCGCGCCGGCCGGAGTACCTCGATCAACCGCCGACGCGCAACGTGCGCGACCTGGACTTCTCCGAACTGCTCCACGTGGTCGAGGGCTTCAAGGCCTGGATGCGGCGCGAGGCTTCCAAGCGCGGCGTCCAGGCCCCGAAGTTTGGAGGTGCGGCGTGAGCGTGTTATGCCGCCGCGGTGAACTGTCCCTTGCCGAACTTGGCGAAGCGCGAGGCTTTGCCCTTGGTCGAGATCTCGCGCACCATCGCGGCGTAGAGCGTGCTGTGCGGCGTCTTGCCGCTGGTCTTCCACCCCGCGGCGATCGCCCGCTCGGCGATGGTCTTGGCGTTGAGCGGCTCCTTGGACTTGCTCAGGACCAGGGCGGCGGCGTCGAGGCCGCTGAGTCCTTCGCGCTTGCGGCGCGGCTTGGCCGCGCCGCCTGGTGGCGGATTGCTCGCCTTGGTGCGCTTCGTGCTCTTGCCCTTGGGACTCGTCTTCTTCGTTGCCATGCTCGTGCTCCTTTCATGGGTCGAGCGGTTGAAATGGGCGCAGCGCCGAACGTCGACTCGGCGCGTGGTTGGTCAGTTGCCCGCGGGCAGCGGCGTGATCTCGATCTTGCGGCCGCAGGCGGGGCACACGGCTTTCGTCGGCCGCGCCGACTGGCGGCCCGCTTCGTACGCGTGCTCAAGCGCGAGGCGAATGTTGGCCACGCCGAGAGAATGGAAGTCTTGGCCGTCGCGCCCGCGCACCTCCAGCGTTTGCAGGTAGAGGTCATCGCGGGCGATGGTCGCCAGTTTGTTGTCGCGTGTGCTGCTCATGTGTCCTCACTTTCGCGGGCGGCTCATTCCGCCCGGGGCTGCACACATGAAGGCCTGCAAGGCGCGAAGATGCAAGGGGAATCGCGCAGGATTTCAGCACATTTCGCAGATTCGCATCGACGCACTCGGCTTCTGGTAGGCTGCCGCGCACGGGCCGCGACGTTCGCCCAGGGCGGCGATCGGCGCACCGGGCGGC
>JADZAS010000029.1 GCA_020852515.1 Phycisphaerales bacterium | reverse complement strand
GGGATTCGACCTCGGCGCTGTTGATCTCGGCGTGAGCCGCGACGGAACTCATCGAAGCCGCAGAGCTGCCGCGGCGGACAACCACCACCAGGCTGATCGCAGTTACGCAGAGAATCGCCAACAGCAGCACCTACGACCGCGTGGAACTGGCCTACAACCGCCAGGGCCAGCCGACCTGGATCAAGGACCAACGCGGTGTGATCAGGGAGTTCGAGTACGATGGTCTGGGCCGATTCCTGGCCGACAAGGCGACGACGATCCCCTCCGGAGTCGATGACGCGATCCAGCGTATCGAACGCTCCTACGGCAGCATGGACGCTCGATGCGCTGGGCAACTGGACCACGTACAAGTTTGACGGCAACGGCGATGAAGACTTCGTCGATGCCGACGACTTCAACGACTCGCGCAGTCATGCCTCACCGGGCGGCCTCGCCAATGAGATCACCGAGCGGGATCCCTATCCCGCCAACTCCGGCAGCGGGCCGGCCGAGCCCGCGTACGACCTGGCCGGCAACATGACGGATGACGACTACCTTCGTGTCTATACCTACGACGCGTGGAATCGTGTCGTCAAGGTCCAGAACCAGGATGTCACGCCGGTGACGGTCGGCGAGTATGGCTACGACGGCCTCAATCGTCGCATCCCCCGCACTATCGGTTCCGACGCCCCCATCTACGAGTACTACACCGAGTCCTGGCAGCGCATCGAGAGCCGTCCGAACGGTGAATCATCGACGCAGGGCGTGAGCGTCTTCGTCTTCGGCATCCGCTACATCGACGACATCGTGATGCGCCAGCGCGACGCCAACGCCTCCGGCCCGCCCGAGGAACGCCGGTACTATCTCACTGATGCGAACTACAATGTCGTGATGCTGGTGAACGATTCAGGCTGGGGAGTCGAGCGAATCTTCTACACCGGCTACGGCGAGCCGGAAGTCTTCCCCTTTGGCGCCTCACCCTTGCCTGCCAGTGCGGTTACGTGAATGGATCACTCGTCATTCCCGAGCTTCGCAACCGCCGCCTTTGCCGCCTGCTCCATTGACTCGCTGAGCCGCGCGAGGTTGGCCCTTGCTTCGCTGACCGCCGGGGCGTGTCGAAGGCGGGCGAGTAGGGCGCAGGTTTCCACGTCGAGCACTTCCCCTCGCTCGCGGCACTGCCGCTCGACGGCCAGGGCAGTGCGAAGTTCCAGCCACTGCTCGTCGGCGCGATCGACGACGAGGAACTCGACGGGGCGGTTCCAGGACCGGTTGCCTTGGATCGCCACGAGCACTGTCTGCTCCGCGGGGCTCAGTGAGCGTACGGCCCGAGCAAAGAGTCGGTCCACAAATTCGTCGCGCTGCTTGGTGCGGGTGGCGAGGCGCTGCTCAGCAGCATCGCCATCCCGTGAGTTGCGCCGAACAGGCTCATCGCGTTCGGCCTGGGCGACCGGATGCCGGCGTCGGCGTATTGCCAGTCGATGGAGCCGATGGAGCGGTCCTCCTCGGTCAGAGCAGCGACGAGCCGGCGCACCATTCCATCCACCTGATCTGGTTCAACACCCGCGGCCGCCAGAGGCTCGGCGTCGAGCCCGAGGCGATGGAGCAGCGCTTCGAGTTCCGTGGCCGTGGGTCGCCGCTCCCTTAGCCCGTTGCACCTCCAGTAGCGGGTCGATGGAGAGCAGCACACCTGCGAGCAGGCCCACTGAGAGAACGAAGATCGCGTAGACTCGGCTTGGTCGTGATTTTTGCGATGACGAGGGCTGCGGCTTCATTCTCGTGACCTCGTACACGACGACGAGGAGATGGCTCAACGGAGGCGGTCAGCGGTCCAATCACTCGGTCAACCTTGCGGGTCGCTTCCCGATCTGGTAACATGTCACCGAGTATGGCAGGATACCCGCTAAGGAACCTCCCGCTACTGACCCGGCTTACCGCGACTGCGGCAGCGGCAGCGGCCGTACTGGCCGGCGGTGGCATTCGCCCGCAGTGTCTTGCATCGGAGGTTCGGCAGGAGACGGAACCACCTCGCACGCAGCTCCAGGGCGAGGTCGAACTAGCGCGGCTCGTTGATCTCTGTTCCCAGCGCCTCGATCTGACGGTTGAGTACGACGCCTCCGTCATCAAGGGCAAGGTGACGCTGCGGCTCACGGAATCGCTCACGGATGCAGAACTCTGGGAGCTGACCAATCGAGTGCTCGGCCTGCGCGGCTTCACGACGGTGCGCCTGCGCGGCGTCGATGGCCGGGAGATGCTCAGTGTCGTGCGCCTCGCCGATGCAGCGGGACTGGCGGAACTAGCGGAGATCGATGCCGCTGCCACCGCACCGTCGGGCTTCACCGCTGTGGTCGTTCCCGTCGAACATCAGCCCGTCAAGGAAATCAGCGAGACGATGAAAGCCGTCCTGTCGCGGACGGGCAGCACAGTGTCGCCGCTTGGCAACAGCAACCTGCTGCTCATCGCCGACCTGAGGCCCCGAGTCGAGCAGGCGCTGGAACTGCTCAAGTCGATCGACGTGCCAGGCGCTGCCTCTGTGGTCGAGCGTGTCGAGCTGGTTCACCTGCCTGCGACGCGCCTGGCCGCGATGTTGACCTCGATTACCGCCGCGCGTGACCTGGTCGAGGGCCGCACGACCCAAGGCCGTGTGGTGGCTGAACCGGGCGATCGCGCTGTCGTGCTCATCGCGCCGCTGGACGAGGCTGATCAGTGGCGCTCGCTCATCGAGCGGTTCGATCAGATTCCGCCCGTGGAAACGCGGACGTACAGCCCGCGGTATTTCGGGCTCGACGAAGTGGCGACGCTTGTCGAGCAGGTGGTTCGGCCGAGCAGCACACCGGGCGACCAGTGGCGCCTGGTGCGAGATGAACTCACGGGCTCGATCATTCTGACCGCCACGGCGCTTCAACACGAGGAGGTCCAATCGCTCATCGATCGGCTCAACGCGCTGCCCGCCGAGGCCCGTCGTCCGCTGCGGACCTTCCAGGTGCGCAATCGGCCGGTCGGTGAAGTCATCGAAGTGCTCGAGCGCCTGCTCGCCAGCGGCGTGCTCGCTGAAGCCGCGGACGCTCCGCCAATGCCGGGTGTCCAGCCAACCGAGCCTTCTTCATCGGATCAGACACCTCCAGTGCGCCTCGTGCCCGGTTCACCGCAGGCAGAATCCACATCACCTCCGGCCGGTGGAACCGCGCCGCCGGCACAGCCGAGCCGGTCAGCTGGTCGCGCCGTATCCGGCGAAGAGCGCCCTGCGCTGACGCTCACTGCCGACGAAACCACCAGTACGATCATCGCCATGGGTGAGCCGCGCCTGCTCGACCAGGTGCGGCGGCTCATCGATGAGCTGGATGTGCGCCAGCCACAGGTCATGGTCGAGATCCTCATGGTGAGTCTGACGGAGAGCCAGACGCTCGATCTTGGCGTCGAACTTGAGAAGATCGAGGTGAGTGGGGATGTGCGGATCACCCTCTCGTCTCTCTTTGGATTGAGCACCATCACCGATGGCGTGCGAAGCGTGGGAAATGCTCGTGGCGGGAGCGCCCTAGTCCTCAGTCCTGGCGACTTCAGCGTGGTCGTGCGGGCGCTGGAAACGATCAACGAGGGCCGGTCGCTCAATGTGCCGCGCGTGCTGGTGAACAACAACCAGGAGGCGTCGCTCAACTCGGTCCTCCAGCAGCCCTTCGTGAGCATCAACGCCTTCGACACCATCGCGACGACTTCCTTCGGAGGAACCCAAGACGCGGGCACGGTGGTGACGGTCAAGCCCCAGATCGCCGAGGGCGACCACATGATCATGGAGTACTCCGTGACGCTGAGTTCCTTCGTCGGCGAGTCAGCCGACCCGTCCTTGCCTCCGCCGCGCCAGGAGAACCGGCTTCAGAGTGTGGCCACCATCCCCGACGGCTACGTGGTGGCGCTAGGCGGCATCGAGGTGACGAATCAATCAAAGGGCGTCTCGCAGGTGCCCGGGCTGGGGAGCATCCCGATTGTCGGCGAACTCTTCAAGAACCGCTCGCGCACCGAGAGTCGCTCGCGATTCTACATCTTCATTCGGCCCTCGGTGCTCCGCCGGCTGGACTTTGAGGATCTGCGCTACCTGAGCGAGGCGCCGATGCAAGCTGGCGGCATCGACGATGGCTGGCCGGTGGTCGAGCCGCGTGTGATTCATTGAGGATCGAGGAAGCATGCCGGTTGCGCCCACTGTGGATGCTGAATTCATCGAGCGCATCGAGCGCGACTTCGCGCGGCGGCACCTCATCCTGGGGACTGGGCGCCAGGATGATGAACTCGAACTCCTCGTGAGTGAATCGACGAGTCGTTTCGCGATCCACAATGTCGGGACATTCCTTCAGATGCGAGTCCGGCCGACAATCGGAGAGGCTGAACAGATCGCTCGCCTCATCGACGAGGCGTATGCCCAGCACCGCAAGGCGGGCGGCTGGAACGGCTCTGCCGCCGGCGTCGATCGAAATGGCCAATCTGACGAGAGCTCAACGGCCGTCGCCCGCTGGCTCGAGCAGGCGGATCGCGATCTGCTCAGCACGCAGGGCAAGGGGCCGGTGATCCAGCTGGTGGATGCGCTGCTCTTCGAGGCGCTGGGCAAGGGCGCCAGCGACGTTCACATTCAACCGCTGTCGGATCGGACCGTGGTGCGCTACCGCGTGGACGGTGTCCTCCACGATGTCCATCAATTGACCGCCGGGATGACCTCGGGCGTGGTCAGCCGCATCAAGGTGATGGGGCGCATGGACATCGCCCAGCATCGGATTCCCCAGGATGGACGCGCCACCGTGACCATCGGCGGCCGCCCGGTTGATCTGCGCCTGAGCACTGTGCCGACGAGTTACGGCGAGCGCGCAGTGGTTCGACTGCTGGACAGCGCCCAGCAGTTGTGCGATTTTGAGCGGCTGGGAATGCGCGAGGATGTGGCTCAGGCGTTCCTGGCGCGCGCGACACAGAGCAACGGCATCATCCTCGTAACGGGCCCCACCGGCAGCGGCAAGACGACGACGCTCTACTCGACACTGCGCCGCACGGCATCACCGCAACTCAACATCATGACGATCGAAGACCCCATCGAGTACGAACTCTCGACGGTCGGGCTAGCGGTGAGCCAGATGCAGGTCAACAGCAAGAAGGGCATCACCTTCCCGACGGGTCTGCGGCACATTCTGCGCCAGGATCCTGATGTCGTCATGGTCGGCGAAATCCGCGACGCCGAGACGGCGCGGGTGGCGATCCAGTCCAGTCTGACGGGGCATCTCGTCTTCTCGACATTACATACGAATGACGCCCCCAGCGCCGTGACGCGTCTGGTGGACCTCGGAGTTGAGCCGTACCTGGTGAGCGCCTCGCTGTCGGCGGTGCTCGCCCAGCGCCTGGTCCGCACCACGCACCAGCTGTGCGGCGGGGCCGGCTGTGATGAGTGCTTCGGCACGGGACTGAAGGGCCGCACGGGGTTGTTTGAACTCATGCCCCTTGATGAGCGATTGCGGCAACTGATTTCCGAAGGCGCCGCCCTCGCGTCGATCAGAGCCGCCGCACGGGAAGCGGGAATGCGGACACTGGGTGAAGAAGGACAGCGACTCGTGGATGAGGGCAAAACGATTCCGCTCGAAGTGCATCGCGTGGTGCAGATGGTCTGAATCGAACTGCAATGGAACTCTGGCGTTACACGGCGGTGCGGACTGAAGCGGGAGAGGCGCTGGCGCCGCGCCGTGGCGAACTCATGGCCGGGTCCGCTGTGGAAGTCCGGGCTTCGCTGCGCCGCATCGGCTGGCAGGTTGTCGAGCTGCGCCGCGCGCGCAAGCCGATCGCGATGCCGATTCAACTGCGACACGTTTGGAACCGCCACCTCCGCGGGCGCCGCCGGGATCAGCGCGCCGAGATCTTCGAGGGCTTATGTTCGCTGCTCGAATCCGGGCTGCCGCTGGTCGAGTGCCTGGAAGTGATGAGCGAGGAGCGGGATCGCTGGTCGGGGCGCTCGCGTCGACAGATGCTCATCGAGTGGCGCGAAGCGATGCGGAGCGGCGCCAGCCCGGCCCAGGCGATGGGCAATCACCCCTCGTGGTTCGACGGCATCGACTGCGCCATGGTCGAGTCGGGCCAGCACGGTGGAATGCTACCGAGCGTGCTCAAACACATGGCGGAGCGGGAAGCGCGAGTCGGCCAATTGGGGCACCAGCTCGTTGCAGCGTTGACGTATCCGGCGATCATCACTGTGGCCGCCGTCGGCGTTGCCGTGTTCCTGAGCGTCAAGACGCTCCCTGACCTTGCGAATCTGCTCTCGACGGCGAGAATCGAAGTGCCTGCTCTCACACGATGGGTCATGGCCGGCGGCCAGGTTGCGGCCCGATGGGGAGCCGTACTGCTTGCGATTGCCGTGATACTCGCCGCCTGTGGAGCCGTCGCCCTTCGCGCCGCAGTTCAGAGGTCGCCACGCGCCGCACGACTCGCGGCCGCCTGCACACCGCGTGTCCTCCGCACCTGGGCAGTGGCGAGGTTCAGCCAGAACCTCGCGGACCTGCTCCGGGCCGGCGTGCCCGCGGTCGAGGCGCTGCGCATACTCTCAACCACGTTACCTATCGCACTCAATCGCGTGGTGACGAACGCCGCGACAGAGATTGAGTCAGGCGGAGATCTGGCTCAAGTGCTCGACGATCCGCTCTGGTTCTCAGCGCAATTCAGGCGCCTCCTTCACAGCGGCCAGGCGGCCGGCGAACTCGAGGCGACGCTTGAGCGGATGGCGCAGCGCGATGAACGCCGCACCGAGCGGCAGATCAATCGGCTGGCGACACTGCTCGAACCGGCGGCCATTCTGGCGCTGGCCGCCCTTGTCGGCACGGTCGTGCTCGCCGCCGTGCTGCCGCTCACGCGGCTCCAGGAGGTGATACGGTGAATCAGCACTCAGTTCGATCTCGCCGCGGCATGACGCTCGTGGAGATTCTCGCGGTCGTCGTGATCCTCGGGCTCATCGCGACGACATTGCTTGTCGGGTTCTCCGGCACCTTCGGCAAGGCCAAACACGAATTGGCCAAGAGCGGCATTGGACTGCTCGTGGGCAAGGTCGAGACGTATCGCATCGAAAAGAGCGACTGGCCGAGCAACGAATTGGGCCTGGCGGTGCTCAGCGCGCCGCACGCGACTCCGACCGCCTCGTATTACGTGAATGCCGACCAACTGGCCGATCCTTGGGGCCGCCAGTACCTCTACGTGATGCCCGGGCCTGATGGACATCCTTTTGAGATTCTTTCGTACGGAGCCGATGGACAACCGGGCGGCGAGGGAGAAAGCGCGGATCTGTCATCGGCCAATCTTCGAGGGAAGGCGGACCAATGAGCCCCCGAGTCAACCCGCGATCACAGCGCGGATTCACATTGATCGAGATGCTCGCCGTGGTCGTGCTGCTGGGGCTGATTTCGTCAGTCGCGGTTGTTTCGCTCGCCGGAGCAGACGAGACAGGTGCGTTCCAGGCGGCACGGTGGGGTATTGTGAATTTCGATGCGCAGGCTCGGCTGGCCGCGCGAACCGAAGGCGATGCGGTCGTCATTCGGCTCCTGGATGGTGCGCGCCTCGCTGCCCATGTTACGCCCACCTCCGATGGAGGATGGTCGGCCTCCCTCGATCTTCCTGGTTCCACGTTCATTCGATTCTTCGAGGCCGCGAGCACCCGAGGGCGTGTACTCGACGGACTGCTGATCGACCGTACTGGTCGCAGCGCCGATGTGACAGTCCAGATCTCGAATCACTCGGGGCGGTCGAAGAGGTGGTTTATTCATGGTCTCACCGGCGAGGTTCGCAGCGACGATTTGAACGGAACAGAACCATGAATCGCTCATCCCGACGCGCCATGACACTGATTGAAGTCCTCGCCGCCACGGTGCTGCTGGCGATCTTGGGCAGCGTGTGCGCTTCGCTGCTTCGCAGTGTGCCCGTGCTGCCCACGAAATTTGATGCCAATGCGACCACCATCGACATGCTGGCGCTCGGAAGCGCCGCCGATGAACTTCTTGATGACCGCGAATTGCGCGAGCGCCTTGTCGCTGATCCGGGCGCTGCTTTCACGATGCCCTGGCCCGATGATCCGGCACGACCGCCCATCCAAATCCGTCGTGTCGAGCACGAACCTGCTGCGGAAAAGCCCGAGCACGCGTGGGTGGCGTTCTCGTGCGAACATTTCATCGTCTGGCGCTGGCTCGAACTGCCAAGGGAGAGCCCGACCCCGTGAAGCGCCGCGGCATGACCATTCTGGAATTGCTCCTCGCCCTGGCGTTGCTCGGAACCCTGTGCTCCCTGTTGACGTCCTGGCTTGTGACGGTGTCGCGGCTGTCGGCGGAGGAGGGGCCGCGGCTCGCGTGGAGATCAGCGGCGATGCGCGTTCTGGATGGAATTGGAGACGAACTGGTTTGCGGGGATTTCGAAGCCGTTGCTCACAATGGCAAGCCGAAGCCGCGCGTCGAAGTCCTGGAGCCGGCGCGCCTTCGTATCCGCACTCGAAGCACATTGACGCAGTCTCGGGACAACACGGGTTCTGGAATCCATGAGTACCGCTTCGACCGCACGGCTGAAACACTCGCAGTCGCCATCACATCGACGGCGCGATCCACATCACCGGTGGACCGGCAATTGCTCGGCGGCGTCGCCGATTGGCGAGTCCAACTGGATGAGCCCCAGCACATCCTCACCTTGACGATCGTCTCGCGCTACGGCGACTCGTTGAGCAGGAGGTTCACATGGCCCTGAACTCCTTCACAACGAGTTGTCCGCGCCGTCGCGGCGTGGCGCTCCTGCTCGTGCTCGCAATGCTCGTCTTGATCGTCCCAGTGGCGGTGGGGTTCACGCAGCGCGCTCTTCTCGCCAGTGTGGAGGAGCGGGTTTCGGAGCAGGGGCGGGTTGCCGATTCGATCCGGGCGCAACTGGAGGCGGGCCCGCTTCAGAAGTGGCTCTCGACGGAATCAAGCAAAGTCGTACTGGACCTTGAAGCAACGAGCCCTCGATTTGATGTGCTTAATGAGCGCTGGCAACTCGGCGATTCCATCTACGAAGTCCGCATCACGGGATGGGATCAGTGCGGCATGGCGCCACTGGGGTCGATCAAAGCAGGCTCGCCTCTACGGGCCGCGATCCCCAGTGGCATCCTAGAACGGGTGAATGCGGCCGACGCTCCTCAAGCGGAGCCGGTCGGCTTGGATCAATTCGCGCTTGATTTGTCCGAACTGGATCGCTCCGCGCTGCGAAGCGCGTTTCCGGCGCCGGATGAGGATGATGTGCTTTCGGTCGGTGCGTGGATCGCGACACACCCTGTCGGCGAAAATGGCTCGATCAATGTGAACGCGGCCCCATTGCCGCTCGTCGAGACGGCGCTGGCGGCAGCGGGTCGAGGTGGGATCGAGGTCATCGTGGCGGCTCGCAGCGAAGGGCGGCTCGCTCCACTGCCGCGGGCGCTTGAGAATGACAACTCGAGTGTCTCTGCCCCGCGTCTCGTAGGCTCCAGTTCCGCCTGGGGCGTGCGGATTGACGTACGAGTCGGTTCCGTGCGGCGATCGTGGTGGGTGGTCTATCGTCAATCCTCCGGCAGATGGGAGTGCGTGCAGCGCCTTGTCATCCCCGACTGATCCAATCCGGTCTTGGCGTCGCAGGCGCGCGGTGGCGGGATCCGCCGGCGTTACGGTCGCTCTCATCGCGCTGACATGGGCGATTGTTCCAGTTCGCACGCCGACTGCTTTGTTTCGCGACTGGACCACTCCACAGACTGTTCCAGTCGAGACCGCTGGTGGAAACCCCGCCAAACCGCCGTTCGACGCGTCTGTGTTTCAAGTTCGACTGTGGAATGCACCGGTGGAGCCAGAGTCGGCGACAGCGGGCAAGGACGAGCCGCCTGCTCCGCCGCCGAATCTTGAACTGATTGCGATCATCACCGAGTCGCAGCGACTCGTCGCCGCGCTCTACGAGGTGGGCGCTGACCAACTCCACATGGTCTCGACGGGTGATCACATCGGCCGGTTGGAAATCGGAAACGTGGACGCGCGCGGTGTGGATTTGCGCGATGGTTCACGCACGTTCCGCTTGGCGCTGACGCCAGCACCTGCCGAGCCGGGGACTCGGCTCACACTCGGCGAGCACGACGGGAGTCAGCCATGAGTGCTCCGGCGAAAGTGCGACGACGCGTCGTCTGGCCGGCGCATCGCTTCTACTGGGCCGTCCTCGACGCATCGGTCGTGCCCGGTGGATTGCTGCATCGCCGCCCCAGCGACGAGGCGCTCGGGTTTCTCTTCGAGGCAGAGCTGCCAGTCCCGATAGACCGCATCCACGCTGTGTACGTGCCGGTGAAGGGCAATCGGTTCATCGTGTGCGGTATCGAACATGATCGGATATTGGAGAGCGCGGAACTCCGTGATGCGCTGACGCTCAGCCCGGAGGCCTTTCCGTCCGATCTCGGCACTGATCTCGAGGTGGACGTTGGATCAATCAACTTTCTGACCGGTCGCCATGAGCCGGCGCCTGTGAAGCGGGAGCGCCGGCGGCTGCTTCTCGAATCGGCGGCGGCGCTCGCGCTCATCACGGTCGCCGTTGCGTTTGGGGCGGAGCGCCGCATCGGCGCGTGGCATCGCGCCACTGGGGAAATGGTGTCCGCGCGTGAAGTCGTGTTCGACGATCTCTATCCGCCGCAGAGCACCGCGCCCTCAAGCCAGTCGCCGACGTTGCGCCTCGTAGCCGAGCTTCGCCAGCTCGAGCGCACCAGAGGCAGCGCCGTGCAGTCGATCGGCTCTGACGATCCGCAGTCCGCGCACATGCTTGCTCGCTTGTTCGAGCAGTGGCCAGCGCAGCAGCCGATCATGACCGAGTCGCTCAGCGTGACGCCCGAGTCGGTCACATTGGTCGGCCTGCTGCCCACGGCGCCGGCGGCGCAGGTTTTCGTCTCAGCATTCGATCTGCCGGACCAGTGGGAAGCGCGGCAGCCCCAGATCAGCGCGGTGACCAACGGTGTGCGATTGACGTGGAAATTGGTTCCCCGACTGATTCCACAGGAAGTGGCGGACGGGGGCGGTTCATGACAGGCTTGCGCCCATCCTTGATCATGGCTCTTTTCGTCGCAGCCGCGCTGTGCGTGATCGCAGTGCAACTGCATCGAGTCAAAGCGGCTCGGCTGGAGCACGGGTCGGCCGCCGGCGCTCTGGATCAACTGCATCGCGACGCGGAGCGGGTCTTCGAGCTTCGGGCGAAACGAGATCTCGTCGCCTGGCGTGAGCGACCTACGACAGACGTTTTGGCGCTGGTGAACGCGGCGCTCATCGATGCCGGGATACCCGCCGACCGACTCCAGGGAATCGGCGAGGGCGTGGATACCGCGGTCGCGAGCGCTCAGGGCAGCGAGCCGGCGCTGAGGCGGCAGTCTCTGGCCATCAGCCTTGAACGACTCACACCCGCCGAGATCGGCCGGTTCCTCGAACGATGGGAGTCGGTCCAGGATCAGTGGTCGTCGGGCCGGCTCGAACTGACCCATCGACGCGATCAGAACGATTCGGAGCTGTACGATCTGCGGCTCCACATCAGTGCGGTGTACCTGGCGCGCACGTAGCGGAGACGGAAGTGAGCGGCACATGAAGAAGAAACTTCAAGCGATACTCAGTTCCGCATTGGCTCTGGCGATTGCTTTGACTCCGATTGGATGCACCGGCAGCCGCTCCGTCGGCCCGTACAGCGCACCGAAAGAAGTGGCGCGCAATCCGCTTGAGGCTCAGCGGCTGACTCGACAGGCGGCGGAACTGATGGAGAGCGACTCGGCGCGCGCGGAGAAGCTGCTGCGCGAGGCGCTGACGCTCGACCTCTACCACGGACCAGCCCACAACAACCTGGGCGTGCTCCACCTCAATCGCGGCGAACTCTACGAGGCGGCGAATGAGTTCGAATGGGCCCGGAAACTCATGCCGGGCCACCCGGACCCGCGACTGAACCTGGCACTCGCACTCGAGCGGGCCGGCCGAGTGGACGAGGCGCTCGCGGCGTGCGACTCGGCGTTAGAGGTCTACCCCGGCCACATCGCGACAACCGAGGCATTGGCGCGGCTTCAACTGCGATATCGACGCACCGATGACCGGACCCGCGGATTCCTTGAGGAGATCGCCATGCGCGGCGAGACCGAGCAGTGGAGGGAGTGGGCGAGATCAAAGCTGGCTCTGGAGGACGACTAAGTTCGCCGCATTGGTGAGTTCTCCGAGGTTCCAAGTGCTATCGCGGTCCGGCGGCTCCGCTAGACCGCGCTATCGCACCGAGTTGAAGTGATTCGATCGCTGTCCAAAGTTACTTGAGCCGGCGCCGACTCCCTCGGTTTGAGTGAGCCCCGGTACTTCCGCCCCGAACAAAGCGGGACGGGTTCCTTGCGTAGTTGGCTCTGCACTCGCGGCTGCGTCGGATGCTCTGCGGTCGCCGACTTGCAGCCGGCGGCTCAAGGGCGTATCCTGCCTGGATGCCTGAGCACCGAAGCGTCCAGTCGATCTCGTTCTCTGGCCACGAGAGCTTTCCCCTCCGATTTGCTTGGCCGACGAAGGCGGTCCGACGCTGCACCCTTGACCCGACCATTTTCAACCGATCGGACGCGGTGGTGCGGCTTGGCGTCGGGAAGAACATGGTTCGCTCGATACGGCATTGGGCTTCTCGGGCAGGTTTGATTGAGACCATAGGCGACGATCGTCGAGGCGGCTCCTACCGCCCCTCGGCGTTGGGCACGCTCGTATTCGGCGAGCACGGCGCAGACCCCTATCTGGAGGACCCCGGGACGTCATGGCTTCTGCATTGGCAGTTGTGCGCTGATCCGACACGCTCCCCAACGACATGGTTCTACCTGTTCAACGAACATCGAGAGCCGTCGTTCAGCGTCGAGGAGTTAGTCAATGCCCTCTGGAAGGCGGGCGCGGAAGCCGGAGTCAAGAAGCTGAGTCGCAATACGATTGAGCGCGACGTGAAGTGCCTCGTCCGCGCATACACACCCGCTGATCCGGATCGCAAGCTCTCGCAGGAAGACACATACGATTCGCCGCTGGCTGACCTTGGTCTGCTCCACAAGGAGCCGAGGTCGGACAGGATCATGCTCGATCGCAGCGTCCGGCCAACGCTTCCCATCGGCATTGTCGCCTTCGCCGTCGCATCGTTCTGGTCCGGTGACGCCGACACGCTTTCGTTCGAACAGATCGCCTACGCCCCGGGGAGCCCCGGACAGGTATTCAAGCTTTCGGAGAACGCTCTGGTCGAACACCTCGAGTCGATACACGAGGTCACCGCGGGCGCTTGCATGTTCGACAGCACGGCCGGACTGCGTCAGCTGCTGCGTCGGCAGGCGCTGAAGCCGCTGACGATTCTCAAGAACCACTACGCCCACGAAATGGAGACCATTCGTGCCGCGTAACTTGACTGCAACTTCGAAGGCGCCTTTCGGTCGGCTCCCCTCCCTCCATGTGGTCCGGGACCGCGGGAACGGCGAGGTACTGGATCACTATGTGGTCACGCCCAATGCGGTTCGCGCGCTCTCGCGAGTGGCGGATGCCCTTTCGGCGAGCGCCGGCGGCGCGTGGACGCTGACGGGCCCGTTCGGGACCGGAAAGTCGGCCTTCTGCGTTTTCCTTTCGCATCTCCTCGCTTCGAGCAAAGACCCGCTGACGGCTGACTTCATCCGGCGCCTTCGCCAGTCGGACAGGCGGCTCGCAGAGCGTCTCTTTCCGAACGATCGTCATCGGACCAGACTTCAGCCCGTCACGATTTCGGGGGCAAGCGAATCGCTTCAGAGAACCGTCCTTCGCGCGCTGGCAGATGGGAATCTCGCATCTGCTGCGCTTCCGCAACGGATATCGCGACAACTCCGCGGACTTCACCGGCGTGCGGAATCAGGCGAGCGCGTCTCCAGCTCAGAGGTTGCAGAACTTCTCCAAGAGATTGTCAGCGCTGTTGGTGCGGCGCGAAGCGGTCCGCGCGGCCTGCTGCTCATCATCGATGAACTTGGAAAGCTGCTGGAGTATGCGGCGGGGAATCCTCAGCGATCGGACGTATTCCTGCTTCAACAGATTGCAGAACTCGCTGCGCGAAGCGAGGGCCGGCTGCTTCTCATCGGAGTCCTCCACCAGGATTTTCGTGGCTATGCGGCTGGACTGCCGCCTAGCGACCGGGCGGAGTGGGAGAAGATCCGGGGACGGTTCGACGACATCGTCTTCGACGAACCGCCGAGCCAGCTTCTTCGCTTTGTCGCCCTCGCTTGGGCGCGCATGCGCGAGGCCGAAGGGATTCGGCAGCATCCTGAGGTGGCCAAGCACCTCAAGGCTCGGGCTGCCCGCCTTTGGGAGCACGAGCTTGCCCCACCCGGTCTCGACCTGATCGATGGTCTCAAGCTGTTGGAACTCGCCGCCCCGTTACATCCGCTGACGGCGACGCTGATCGGGCCGCTCTTTCGCCGTGTCGGTCAGAACGAGCGATCGGCCTTTAGTTTCCTGGTGTCCGACGACCCCAGCGCCCTGCGGGCGTTCTCGCGCGCCACGAACAACGCTGCCCATCGCCTGTACGACGTCGTCGATCTGTACGGCTATCTCACCAATGCAATCGGCAACGGGTTGCTTCACACCGCAGATGCCAAGCGCTGGGCTGAAGCCTTTGAGGCAGAAGCCAGACACCCGAGGCTCTCGCCGCACGCCGTGCTGACGCTGAGGGCGGTCGCCCTGCTCAACATCGCGTCGCGATGGTACCCGCTGCGCCCAACAAGGGAGACCCTCGTCTACGCGCTCGATGAAAGGCTATCTTCCGAAGATCTCGATCGCGCCTTGAGGGATCTGCAGCGGCAGTCGATCGTTGTTCACCGCAGATACAACGACAGCTATACGCTCTGGGAAGGCAGCGATGTTGATGTTGATGCCCGGCTCGAGGAGGGCCGGAGCCGACTCGGGAAGACGGCAACAGTCGCAACGCTTCTGGGCCGCCACCACCGGGCGCGCCCGCTGCTCGCCAGACGACACGCGTTCGAGCGCGGCACACTCAGGTTTTTCGGCGTGGAATTCGCCCACGCCGACGAGCTCGGTTCCCTAGCGCCAGAACCAGGCGATCACGACGGTCGTATTGTGGTCGTTTTGCCATCGCGAGGTTCGGAACGGACCCTCGACGACACGGACTGTGCCCGGTTCGACGCACGAACGCTTTTTCTGCTTCTTCCGCCGCAGGATCGACTCTTCGAGTTTGCCTTGGAGCTCGGCGCCATTGACTGGGTTCGCGCGAATACGCGGGAGCTTGAGAATGATGCGACGGCTCGACGTGAACTGAACGCTCGTCGGATCGAAGTGGAGCGGTCGCTCGACGGCCTCGTCTACCAGTTGCTTGTCCGAGGAAGTCACACTGACGGCCGATGGCTTATTGGTGGAAAGACGATCCACATTCGATCGAGCCGACAACTGAGCGAGCGGCTTTCCGAGATCTGTGACGGGGTCTTCAACGAGGCGCCGCGGATCGACAACGAGATGGTCAATCGTCGAGAGCTCTCAAGCGCCGCCGCCGCGGCGCGCGGCGCACTGGTCAAACGCATGATTGAGTGCTGGACACTGCCCGACCTTGGTATTGATGGCGATCCACCGGAACGAAGCATCTACCGCTCGATCCTCAGCGTGGAAGGCGGTCTCAGCTTGCATCGCAAGGGTCGCAACGGTGAGCTTGCGTTTCGCCGGCCCCCGTCTAGCTCCAGCGCATTGCCCGTGTACCAGGCGATTGAGCGTTTCGTCGAGGGATCCGCCGACTCCGGGACGACTCTGGCAGATCTTTTTGAGATGCTTCGTCGCCCCCCCTATGGGCTCCGCGACGGTGTCATTCCCATCTTCCTGTGCGCTGTGCTGATCGCCCGGGAGTCGGACGTTGCGCTGTACGAAGATGGAGCATTCTGCCCGTCCATCAGCGCGGCCGTCTTCGAGCGGCTGATCAAGGCGCCTGCGCGGTTCACTGTTCGTCGCTGGGAGGTGACCGGGGTACGAGGTCAGGTATTCAGGGAATTGGAGCGGATTGTCGGGGATCCGTCGTCGGCCGCCTCGCCCGGCAAGGCCCATATTCTGAGCGTCGTGCGCCCCATGCTTCGGTTCATGGGCTCGCTTCCCGAATACACGAGTCGTACCGGCAACATCTCCACGACCACCACCGCCGTCCGCGCAGCCTTCGGGGAAGCGACGGAACCTGATGCGCTTCTCTTCACCGATCTCCCGCGAGCGTGTGGCCTTGATCCGTTTGTCGCCGCCCAGCGCGGCAGAGCCGGGGATATCCGAACCTACCGCGACAGGCTTGAACATGCGTTTGCCGAGCTGCGATTGGTCTATCCGTCCCTGGTTGCATCCACCTTCTCTGCCATCGGCGATGCGTTTGGCGTATCAGACGGCAGCAAAGCCGTAATCCATCTCCAAGAGCGCGCTGGTCTGCTGGCCCAGTACGCCGTGGAGCGGGACATGAAGATGTTTATTGATCGCATCTGTGCCCCAGAAACGGATGCGGAGCAATGGACTGAGGGCGTTGCCGCTCTTGTCGCGGAGCGACCGATGCCCAAGTGGCGCGATGAAGATCAGGCCCGATTTCTAGTGCGCCTCAATCAGTTTGCCCGTCGATTCACTCTCCTCGAAGCCACTCTGGAAGGCCAACCGATGAGGACCACCGCTGCATCCTCGATCCGCGTATCCCTCACCGGGACAGCCTTCGGCCAGTTCGATCACGCCGTTCACCTAACGAAACGTACTACATCTCGGGTGGCGAAGCTCCACCGGTCCCTTGAGGAAGTCCTAGGCAAAGCGATCGACCGGAATGTTGCTGTCGCCGCCCTTTGCGAATCGCTTCGCCAGCGGATCGACCTAAACTCGCCGCCCGGGTCGCACAACGGGAAACGATCATGAGCACAACCACCGCTAGGCACATCGTCTCACTCTCCGGCGGCAAGGACAGCACCGCCCTCGCCATTTATTTGCGCGACAGGATTTCCGACGTCGAGTATGTCTTCTCGGATACGGACAAGGAGCTGCCGGAGACATACGAGTATCTTGATAAGCTTGAGGCGTATCTCGGCAAGCCAATTACGAGACTTTGTTCTGAACACGGCTTCGATCATTGGTTGCAGGTGTTCGGTGGGTACTTGCCATCGGCTCGCATGCGGTGGTGCACGAAGATGCTGAAGATTCGCCCGTTCGAGCGGCACATCGGCGACGACGAAGTGAACATGTACATCGGCATCCGCGCCGACGAGAATAGAGGCGGGTATCGACCAACCAAGCCGAACATCCATCCCGTCTATCCCTTCGTCGAGGCGGGCTACACGCTCGACGATGTTCATCGGATTCTCGATGAGAGCGGCATCGGCTTCCCTGAGTACTACTCGTGGAGAACCCGCTCGGGATGCTACTTCTGCTTCTACCAGCAGCGACACGAGTGGGTGGGTCTCAAGGAGAATCATCCGGAGCTCTTTGAGTTGGCGAAGTCCTACGAGAAGCCAAATGTGAAGGACGGCTCGGGCTACACATGGTCGGAGCGTGAGTCTCTCGAAGCTCTTGAGGATCCTGAACGACAAGCCGAAATCAAACGGAAACTGCACAAGCGAGAGGATGCATTGCGCTCCGTTGACTCCAAGAAGCTGCTGCACATACTCGGTCAAGATGATGACGAAGAGATCGAAACATTGCCATGCTCATTCTGCCACATCTGACTGGCGCTCACCTACGATGAAACTGTACATTGCATCTCATTCGCAGATACGGGCACGCGAACTCAAATCGCTCCTTGAGAACCGCGGCTATGTCATTGTCGCACGATGGATCACCTGTGATTCAAAATTCGGTCATGGTGCACAGGCCTACACAGACGATGAGCGGCGAGACCTCACGGTCATGGATGAGGAGGACGTGCGTGCGGCCGACGCGCTCGTGCTAATCGCCGAAGAACCGGGTCACTACGTTCCTGGAGGTAAGCATGTCGAAACGGGCATTGCGATAGCTCTTGGTCGTCCGGTGGTTGTCGTCGGGCAACGCGAGAATATCTTCCATTGGCACCCCCTCGTCACGCAGGTTTCCTCCTTCGAGGGCGTCGTGAGTACCCTGGAGCGCTTTCGGAGCGCGGGCCCTGTTCAAGATGAAAGAGGAAGGGCCACGTTCAGCACACGAGGTTGATGAAGGCGTGGATTGCCCCGGTGCCAAAGGCGAGGGCCGCGCCGCCCTCTACGACAAACCGTACCCAAAGCTTGACCTTCGAGAGCGAATAGGAAATATTCTGCCAGGCTGTGGCGGTACTGCGCATGTCTGGCTCGATTCGCGCTAGTCCCAACTGCTCCGTCGTTGGTCCCGAACGGGTCACCCTCGTTGCTCCATCAGGGAAAATGACCTCGCGCTCAAGACTCTCAAGCACCATGTTCGCGCGCTCAACAAAAACGAGCATCCGGTGATCCAGCATCATGAATGTGATAGCGCATGCCACTCCAAAGAGGCACACCGCAAGAGCGATGGCGAATTCACCATCCTTCGCCGCGAGGACATAGGCATTTGCCAGGATTCCGACGAGGATAACAAAGTAGTTGATGTACTGCATCCGCTTCTGTGCAGCAGAATCGAAGTACTTCCACGCATAGTCGAGCCGCATGGCCGTGAATTGTAGACTCGCCGGTTGGTCCTGATTCATTGAAGTGTGCGCTCCCTAGGTTCGTAGCCGAACTCCATTGCTCGCCGTCCAACGTGGGTGACAATCGCCATTCGAGGATCGTACTGGGTCAGTCGCCAAGCGCCTCCACGAGCGAACTCATGTTGAATCGCATGAGGAAGTCGGCGTAACAGCTCTGGAACAGGTCTTTCAGGTAGTCCTCGATTCCGATCTCCTCCGGTTCTCCATCGCTCCGACCGCGCTGTACCTGGTATCCCCGGGACTTCATGATCATGTAGAGGAACAATGTGTGGAAATAGACGGAAGCGATGTATCGACGCTGAGCGACATCAATCTGCTCGGGTGACGGCGAGGTTCCCAGGCCCGTCCGGAAATCCATCCAAACCGAACTGTCCATGTTGATTAAGATGGTCTTCAGCGTGTCACCCTCCGCAACGGGATGCATCACCGTCCCGAAGTCGATGTCGGCGCCCATCTCGTTGGCCTGTTCCCATGACAGCCATCCGGGCTGAGTCGGCTCCCGCACCAGCAATTTGTAATCTGGCAGGCCGAGGGATTTCGCCTCATCCTGCGACTTCCGCTGCTTCTTCGGCGGCCGCTCCGGATTGCGGATCTTCACCCAAAACGCTTCCTCGAGGTTTCCACCCGGACTCGTCAGCGTCGCCCTCACCTTGACCGACTCACCGACTTGCGCCTGTTCGGTGGGCGACATGTGCATCTTGATCGTTCCGTCGTTCGGACTGGATTTGCGAACGTTCAGCACCGTCGACAACGCGCGGCCCTTGCCCTGGCCCGTCCCGCCCTCGGATTCGTTCTCCGACTGATTGAGCAACGCGATCTGCAGCTCGCCGGGTTCATGTACGCGATCGAAGTACATGTTCTCCACGTCGGTGGAGAAGCGGATCGTTCGTTCAGTACCTTTGGGAATGTTGATCGCCGGCGTCTCTCCGTTATGTCTCGCCTGAAGTCGGAAAAAGGTCGGGAACCGCTTGGGCTCGAATCTGTCGTTCTGTTCCTGCGTCTGCCTCTTCGGCTTGCGCGGCTTCTCGTCGTCCCTCATAGCCCGCGGATCGGTGCGGTCTAGCTTGAAGACCTGGTCGAGCAGGCGCGTCATCGCCGAATCGAGCGGCAGATTCTCGGCAAACGAGCGGACGAGGTCGTCAGCTTGGGAGCTGTCGAGGTCCAGCAGTTCCTTCCGCCGCTTGTTGATGTCGGCCAGTTTGCTGTTCCTGAGCATCATGCCTAACCGATCGCGGAGCTGCTGCAGTTCGCCTCCGCTCTTCAGTCTGTCGCGCGAAGCCATTGTCAGTTCGTTGCGGAACTCAGGCACAAGGTCGGTGCAATCTACATGGATTAGCAGGTAGTTCTTGAGCAGGTTCATCTTCAGAGTGCGCGTGATGAACTCCGACGTGAAGTGTCCGTGAACCTGGCCGTTCACGGAGAACAACACAGACATGTTGTTCTTGAAAAACTCCCGCGCAACACTCTCCCTCGTCTCTTTCGCGCTCTTCCCGGCGACCCGAGCGCGAAACGCATAGCAGGTCACCCTGAGCTTGCCGATGTCATCAATTGACTCGATGGAGAAGTAGTCCTCGACATAGGCGCTGTCTTCCTGCTCGACGCGTCGCTTCAAGCCGTACAGGTGTCTGTCGAGTTGCGCATGGGGATAGCGCGTCTCACGTTCGATTGTGTAAATCGGCAGCGCCGGCTCGAACAGATACTCGTTGATGCTCTGGTTGAGGTCGCGAGCGATGTCGGAGATGCCGGTCGGCAGCTGGTACGAATACAGCTTGATCACTGTTCCCGTCGTAAAGGAGCGCTTGTGCAGCCCGAGGTCAATCTCGTCGATCGCAAAGGCCGGAATGGCGCCGTCAACGACCAGGTATTCATACCACGTGCTCTTGAACCTCTCCCCTTCCTCGTCGGTCAGGGGATGCTTGCGGATGAGCGTGAAGCCAAAGGGGCCGGTCCCATCGTAGCGACGCGACCCGATGAGTTGATAGCGTTTGCGACCGCAGAAGGCGATGGCGCCGCTTCCGCCCATGTTGTATTTTCCTTGGACGAAGTGGATGTCGTTCTTGTTGCCGCGCAGCAAGGAGAGAAAGGTACGCTCGAAGTCATTCGGGTGTTGACCTTCGCCGTCATCGTAGATCACCAGCGACGTATCACGTCTGGGGCCGTCGGCGAGAATCTGGATTCGCTGGGCCTGCTGGCGGCGCTCGTTCCCGGCGTAGTCCCAAAGCCCATGCTCGGGAAAGAAACGCTTGACGGCCTCCTGCATGCTGCGGGGCGCGGGCAGGGACTTGGGATCGATCCCTTCTTCCTGACATCGTCGCATCAAGATCGCGTCGATGGAGTTGGTCAGCTTTTCGATCAGCGATGCGATCGGAGATGATTGCTGATTCTCAACCACGCCGAAATTGTTGTCGATCCCACCCAGCGGCCGCCAGTTGGCTGGATCGGCGAATAGCACAGGGTGCTTCTCGATGACGGCGGCGACTGCGGACTCGGAATCCGCGGAGTAAAGGTCTCTGAAAAGGGCTGCGAGCGTGCGTTCGTCGACGGTCATGGCTGTCTCCCGTTTGTACCAAGGCCTGCCTTGGAAGGAGCGTGATGGTCAGAACGTATTAGAGGAGAACCAATGTGCATGCCTCATCGCGGTCACTCGAAAAGAAGCCGGCGCAGGTTGGCTGATGCGAACCGACGCAACTCCTCCATCATCTCGATCTTGCCATCTTCGTCGTAACCGATGTTGTACTCGGCGTGAGCGAGCGCCCACAGGAGGTAATCGACGGCCTCGACTAGGTCGGGATCCTCGTCCTTGTAGCTCTTGTAGATCTTGTCGTGGAATGGATGCCCCATATTAATGCGAACGCAGACCTGGCCGTTCTTGTCGAGCACGGGTTGCCAGAGCAGACCATCGGGCAATTCGGGCACCTCGATAATGCGGATCTTGTCCCTGTGCTCTGCGGACAGTCGCGGGATCTTCTTCGATGCCTTGGCGGCCTTATCCTTCGGTGACAGTTTCTCCTTTCGCCCCGTGGAAAGGAGTGAGTCCTTCGAGTTGATTTGGCTGTTGGCGGCCTTGTGCGGAGTCGGCTCCGACTGACCCGGCTCGACCCTCTTCGCGCTCTTCCACAGGTCGCGGGATTGATGCAGCGCGGGCCGCAGCAAGTCCTCCAGCTTGGTTCGAACGGCATCAGCCAGCACGATCCGGCGCTTGGCTACGTCGGAGCTGAAGAATTCATCCGCATCCGGGCTGAAATCGATCGACGCGCGAAACGCGAGGAGCTTCGTCTCCGGCGTGAATAGGCCAAGCGTCTCAGCCCGACGGATAAGGCGGTTCGCCCTGTAAACGTAGACGCCGATGTTCTTCTGCTTGATGTCGTATCGTTCCTTCGTTTGCCTGCGGTCAAGTTGTGACGGAGGGTGTGGGAGCTGATTCGCTCGGACGCTGATGACGACCTTGTGTCCGGTCGCGTCCACGAAGTCCAGCTTCTTGGGTTCAAGGAGCGCTGTGACTGCCGGATCACCAACGAAGAGCGGATCGAACGCCTCCACCTCCTTGCCGTTCACCAAGAAGTGGACCGGATCATTCGCGGTCATGAAGCGGTGATAGGTTTCGGCAACTGCGTAACGCACTCGGTTCAGCGTGGCGGCCAAGCCCTTGGCGCTGTCGGGGTATATGCCGTCGACACGGATGAGTGTGCCAACTCCACCCGTGCGAGCCTCGAACGTTTCGGCTTCCTCGGTGGTCGGCTGTAGGAAGCGAACGACATAATCGTCACGTGCTGCAATGATCTCGAGATCCAACTCCGCTTTGAGCAGGGAGTGCCCGTCCGCCCGCGTCAAGACAGTCAGGCGCCGCCCTTGTGACAGCGCTGCGGCCTTCATCCCCAGACCGTATTTCGACAAACTATCGGGCGGATACTCAACCAGCGAGCCGAGCCGAAGTGCCTCCTCCAAGCGCAGCTCGTCCATGCCGGAGCCATCGTCCGCGATCTCGATCTGTTCGAACGACTTCTGCCCACTTAGCACGACACCGACGATCGTCGCATGATTCTGGACCGAATTGTCAACCAAATCGAGAATGGCGTCTTCGGGGCTGTGCCCGATGCGCCGAACAGCTTCAAGCACTCGGGGAATGCTCGGCCTGATCGTGACTTCACGCGTTTGGGATTCCGAACGCCTCCCGCTCTTGTTGTCGGAGGGCGAGGACGCAGCGGTAGTGGCCATCGTAAATACTCCCTGTTTGTACCGAAGCGCTGCTTCGGAGGGATCGATTGCCGGCTGGGCGATTCAGCGGCAGCAAGATAGCGGCACCACAGTGGTACCGAAGCTTTCCAAGTTGTATGGGGGAGGAATCCTCGGAGAATTGCTCCCGCCAAGATGTACCGGGCATGTAGCCCGGATGACGGAATCTCCGAAGCATAGGAGATGACAGCCGGCCTGTCTACCCCACGAGCCGTGCAGCCTCGCTGGTGACCACCATCACATAGCTCGCTGGAACGGCATGAGGACAGAGGGATGGATGTTCAACACGATGAACGGAACTAGCCACTCGGTCGATTTGGCACGCGGCAACAACCGACCGAGCCCGAGCTCCGTTTTCCAGACGTCCGCGAAACGGAGGGCCGCCTGGGGGTTCCCAGCGGATGACGCGCAGTCGAACGGGAATGCACTTCCTAGTCGTGCTGGATGTATAAGCGCTTGCGGGTGATGACCCTGTAGACGGCGGCTGGCGGACTCGGTGTGGCCGGACCTGACTGGAATCCAATAGAGGTTGACAGTGCCGAACGGAATGCTAACCTTGGGGCGGGGGGGAACCGAATTCTCTGGCCTTTGCTCTCGGCAGGAGGAGAAATGGAAGCGACAACAGCAGCAGGCGTCGAGCCGCCCTCGCCACCGGCCGCGCCCCCGTCCAACCGCATCCGCTCGATCGAGATCATCGGTGGCTATCTCGGTGGCGAGAGGCTGGAACTCTCAACGGGCCTCAACTGTCTGATCGGGGCAAGAGGCACGGGAAAGACAACCGCGATCGAGTTCGTCCGCTTCGCTCTCGACGCGTTACCTGATCCGCAGTCCGACCCCGCTGACCGCAAACGCATCGAGTCGCTCATCCAGCAGAATCTCAATGGCGGCCGCGTGGAGTTGGAGATCGAGACCAGGGACGGGTTGTCCTACCGAATCAGTCGTGCCGCCGGCGAGAAGCCGCTTATTCTCACCGCCGATGGATTACCGACAGACATCCAGCTCAGGGCCGGCGGACTTTTCAAGGCCGACGTGTACAGCCAGAACGAAGTGGAGCGCATCGCCGATCAGTCCCTCTCGCAGTTGGAACTCATCGATGACTTCGCCCCGCATGAGATCCGCCAGGTTTCCGGGGACATCGCCCACGTCGAACAATCGCTCGCGGCCAACGCTGGCTCCATTCACCCGATTCGCCAGCAGATTGAATCGCTCACAGGAGAGTTGGGCTCCCTGCCGGAGATCGGTGAGAAACTCAGGGGCTACGCGGAAGGCGCCGGGGGCGCTGACGAACCGGTGAACAAGGCGCACACCCTCAAGGCGCTTCGCGACCGCGAGACGCGGGCGCTCGAGGGCACGGCGCAGGCACTGGATGAGTATCGCAGCCAAATCGAAGGAATGGCTGGCCGTCTGGTTTCGCGGACCCGTGCCCTGTTTCCAAACGACCTGATCACGGGACCCAATGGCAAGCACATCGAGCGCGTCCAACAGGAGATCACGGGCGCTGGCGCCGAGATCGACATCCTTCTCGACGAAGCGATGCGCCGACTTGATCGCGCCCGCGGGGCGTTCGAGGATAGCGGCCGCGATCTCGCAGCAGCGCACAACCGACAGGAGATCGAGTTCCGAAAGGTCATTGAGCGGCACCAGGCGGCACAGACACAGGCCGCCGAGCGCAGCAGGTTGGAGCGGCTCCGCAATGCGCTACTGGCCAAGCAGCGTCAGCGAGATGAACTGACGGAGCGACTTGCAGCGCTGCTCAGCGAGCGTGAGGCGCTGACCCGGCAGCTCTCCGATCTCCGCGATCGACGCTTTCAGATCCGGCAGTCGATCGTTGATCGGATCAATGAGGCGCTGGCGCCCTCGATTCGGGTGAGCATTCTCCAGTCGGGCAACCCTCAGCCGTACTTCGATCGCCTCGTCGAGCTGCTGCGCGGCGTGCGAATTCGGCACAATGTCGTAGCACAACGGCTCGTGAACGCATTCTGGCCGGCTGATCTCGTCTCTGTGATCCAGGCGCGCGACACCCGGCGGCTCATCGACGAAGCGGAGCTGAACGCCGAGCAGGCGGACCGCGTGATTGCCTCGCTGGTCGATTCGCCGGCGCTGCTGGAACTGGAGGCTGTCGAACTCATCGATCAGCCCCGGGTGGAACTCAGAGATGGCGGTTCCTACAAGGATTCCACGGCGTTGTCCACGGGCCAGAAGTGCACCACGATCCTGCCCATCCTGCTGCTCGACAGCGACAATCCGCTTCTCGTCGATCAGCCCGAAGACAACCTCGACAATCGATTCATTTACGAGTGCGTCGTCGAGAAGGTCCGCGACATCAAGTCGCGTCGTCAACTGGTTTTCGTCACGCACAATCCGAACATACCCGTGCTCGCGGATGCTGAGAGGATCTTCGTGTTTGAGTCGGACGGCGCCCGAGCCTGCATTGAGAAGTGCGGCAGCGTCGATGACTGCAAGGAGGAAATCGTGACGTTGCTGGAAGGGGGCGAGGAGGCGTTCAAGGAGCGCCGGCGTCGCTACGACTACTGAATCATGAGTCCCTCTACCTCAATCTCCGATCCTACGGTCGCACTGTCGATGCTTCAGGTGAACCCGGAGGCGCTGGACTGGCCAAAGCGCCTGGAACTGGCGAGGTCGCTTTTCGATCGCGTTCGTTCGGAAAGCCCCGATTCGCGGGTCGAACCACTGGCGGAGATTCTCGCCGGCGACCCTAAGCCGGAAGTCCGGCAGGCCGTGGCGAGATTGCTCCATCTCTTCGAAGACGGCACGCTGGCGCGGCTGGCATTACTGCTTGAGGACGACCCCAACGCATTTGTTCGCAAGGCCGCGGAGCGAAGCCTGGCGCGACGTCGCCGCGGTCAGCGTGACGCCGAGCGAGCGCGACGAAAATTCCAGCAGGTGCAGAGCGAATACGACGCGATCACCCGCGTGCACGGCGCGATGGCTGCGGAGCGGGCCCAGGCGATGGCGGAACGCTTCGCCGATATTGTCGTGGGGACCACGGCCCACAACCTCGGAGGCGTCATCACATCACTCAAATTGAAGAGCGAAGCCCTGATTCGGGAAGTGCAGGCCGCAGAGCCCGATCTGCTCAGAGTGAATTCCACGGCCCACGGGATCGCCGAGCGGATCGCGTTCCTCGAACGCCTGGTGAGGGACATGAGTGAGTATTCCAGGCCACTCTCGAATGAGCGGCGCCGCGAGCGCCTGTCGGGAATCGTCGAGGAAGCCCATCGCCTGGCCATCGATGCCAGACGCGTGGACCGGGAGGCGCTCGCGTCGGTCGCATGCTCAATCACGGTGCCGGAGGCGATCACCGTCGAGGTGGTGCGCTACCAGATCCTGATGGCGCTGACGAACCTCCTCAAGAATGCCTACGAGTCGCTGGCGGATCGAGTCGGATCAGCGCAAACGCGACAGATCACGGTCATCGCCGTGGCGCGGGACGACGAAATCGTCATCAAGGTTGCCGACACAGGCGCTGGGCTCGATGCGCGGGATCTCGCCGATCTGCGTGAGTTCGTGCCGGGCCGCACGAGCAGAAAGAACCGGGGAACGGGCTATGGCCTTCCCATTGCCCGCCGATACGTGGCAGCGCATGGTGGCGCGC